>NZ_JSYF01000630.1:0-2393 GCF_054824225.1 Pontibacter sp. HJ8 | reverse complement strand
TGGAGCTGACCTTTTGCGCGGGTGCCTATTATAAGGGAAGCCTGGTAGGTTTTATACTGACGGGGCTGGGGGAGTGGAATGAGAAGCCTACCGCCTACAATGCCGGAACCGGTGTAGTGCCTGAACACAGGGGGCATCGGCTGACGCAGCAGCTGTACAAATTTATGATGCCGAAGCTCAGCGCGAGTGGCATCGAGCAGTGTCTGCTGGAGGTGATTCAGGAAAATAAACCGGCCCTTCGGACCTACAAAAATGTCGGCTTCCGGATCACGCGCTCCCTGGACTGCTTTCGGGCGCGTAAGCAGGACCTGATCTTTCACCAGGAAGCAGCGGAGGACATTACCCTGCAGGAGGCGCGCAAACCGGATTGGGCCTTGTATAAGAACTTTTGCGATGTACCCCCGGCCTGGCAAAATACGTGTCAGGCCTTCAAGCGGTATCCGGAGAAAAAAATAGTACTGGAAGCACTGGATGAGCAAGGCCAGCGGGTAGGGTATGTGGCGTTTATACCGCAGACAGGTTCTATCGTTCAGCTTGCAGTGCAACAGGGGCGCCGCAACCACGGCATAGCCACAGCCCTGCTGAAAGAAGTAGTCAGGCAAACCGAATCCGAAGCACTCCTGCTGATCAACATTGATGCTGCTTCTGAGGTCATGCTGGAGTACCTAAAGCGGAGAAATTTTACCAGGATCCTGGGGCAATACGAGATGATCCTGCCCTTATACTAGCAGGTATAGGATTTGTAAAACAGGCTGCGCCTTTGGATGGATGTTAGCAAAGGCTTTCCCAAACGGGGTGTAAGCGCGGTCCCGTTCTGGTCAGGATCCTGCGTTTTGTACTGCTGGCTCAGGCCATGCGCACCTTGCCTTTGGGAACTTCCTATGTTATCCGGACAGGTATAGGAGCGGCCGGAACGGCTATCCTGGGAACGGTTTTCCACTATGAATCTAGAGACCTGATGCACATTCTCTGCCTGCTGCTGATGGCCGGTGTGGCGGGACTCAGGTTTTTTGACAGAATGCAATTAGCTAGCGCTTCCAGGTATAGGCGTCTGCCTGGTCTTTGGTAAAGAGGTATAGAAAATTCGAGCTGACAAGCGCCGATACGTAGGCTTTGCCTGCAGGAAGGTTCAGCGTGCGCCCCTTTAATTCGTAAAGGTCAAAAAAGTGCAGCTGGTTATCTTTTACAAAGTATAGCTCATGGCCGCTAAAGCCCATATAAGCGAGACCGGTGAAAGGAAGCTTCTTCTTGTAGTTGCCCAGGTTATCAAACACGTAGATGCCGGCATTATAATCCAGCAGGTATACCAGGTTCTGGTACTCACGCACAAACCGTACATCGAAACGTGCTTTATCCAGGATCAGGTCCAGTGGCGTTTCAACAACAGCCTTTTGGTAGCGCAGGTCTATTTTGCTGAGGGTAAAGTCAGACTCGTTGAACAGCCAGAAGCTGTCATCCGGGGTGAGCGTGGCTGCCCGTACATTGCCGGTATAGTTGAGGTCCGAAAGGCGGGTAGTGCCAATGGGACTCATGAACCGGTCCAGCAGCACGAGCTCCTGCCGGTCTTCGTAGAAGAGTAAAAGCTTCATCGGATTCCAGGCTTCTACGGCTGTTATCCTGCCTCGGCTCGGAGGCGAAAATGCCTGGAGCGGTTGACCCAGCGAATCAAGTTTATAGAGATTGCGTTTCGGTCCCATCAGGTATACGCTCCCATTCTGGTCCACAGAGATGGTTGTGGGGGAGGAGATGGCCAGGCTGTGGCGAAAGATAAGGGTAGCAGTCGTGTCCGGCTGCTGGGCGGTGGCGGCAGGTATAGCCAGCACGAGCAGCAGCAAAAACAGCGCTGTCAGGTAGCCGTTACGCCTCAAAGTATTCGAGCTTAAGGTCCGTGCCATCATATACCGCATAAGAACAAAAATTGACCCATTCTCCCAGGTTGATGTAGCGGCTGCTGTCTTCAATGGGCATGTCGAGCGGGAGGTGGCGGTGACCGAACACATAGTAGTCGTGGTGCTTTCGGGCTTCTACCTCTTTGCAATACTGCACCAGCCATTCTTCTTCCCCAAAGAACTGCTCGTCTTTTTTCACATTGCTGATACGGCTTCTTCTAGACCATAGGTTGGCCATGCCTATACCTGCATTGGGGTGCAGGCGGGCAAACATCCACTGGCAGGCTTTGTTGTTGAATACCTGCTTGAGGACCTTGTAGGTATGGTCGCCTGGGCCGAGGCCATCCCCATGCCCGATGTAAAAGGTTTTAGCTCCTAGCTGCGTTGAAATAGGTTCCCGGATGATGGGGATGTTGAGTTCCTCCGGAAAATAATCGAACATCCACATGTCGTGGTTGCCGGTGAAAAAGAGTACCGGTATACCTGCGTCCGTTATCTCGGCCA
>NZ_JSYF01000629.1:0-1649 GCF_054824225.1 Pontibacter sp. HJ8 | reverse complement strand
GATGTCGCTGGCCAGCACAGAGTATGACAGGGGAATCAATGAGTTCATTAAGTCCGGCCTAACGCCGGAACCATCAACGCTAATAAAAGCGCCACGAGTGAAAGAGGCCCCGGTAGCTTTTGAGTGCCGGGTGAATGAGGTGATCAGCCTGGGCCCTGAGGGGGGAGCCGGCAACCTGGTCATCTGCGAGGTGCTACTGATACACGTGTGTGAGGATATCCTGACTGAAGATGGTAAGATCAGCCCTTATAAGCTGGACGCCGTAGCGCGTATGGGAGGCGATTATTACCTGCGAGCCAACGGTGACGCTATCTTCGAACTGCCAAAGCCAGTCAGAAACAAAGGGGTGGGTATAGACCAGCTTCCGGATTACATCCGCCACAGCAGTATCCTAACAGGAAATAACCTGGCCCGTCTTGGAAATACAGAGGTTATACCTACAAATGAGGAGGTAGCTGCTTTTAAAGCTGATCCGCTGGTGAGCTATACCTTGAACAAGTATAGAAGTGAAACTGGTCAACTTCGCCGGGAAATGGAGCTTTTGGGAAAAAAGCTGCTGGAGGATAACCAGGTACAGGAAGCCTGGAAAGTGTTACTGCTAAATGGGCAATTGTAGGGACAGGTTACGACCTATCTAATTGTACAACCCTATACTCCTCCAATTTCAAACAATAGGCCATACATTCAGGATTCACAGATTTACATTGATCAATATTTTCTGAGCATATTGTTCATTTGTGCCTTACCAACAGGCTATGGAGTGGACGGGTTGTGACCTGTCACACAAAATTGGCCCCTAATCCGGCAGTTCCCTCACCTCAATCTCTTCCAGCACAATATCCGACACTTTTTCCAGTTTGCCTGCCTCAAAGGCTGTATCATAGTTCTCCAGCGGTATATTTTCTTTTATAGTATAGTTCACATAGTCCTGGAAGCGGATGCCGCCGAGGGTGCGGGGATTAGTGGCTTGGCGAAAACGGGTGCCGCCGCCGTTCTCCTGGAAGGAGTAAGCCAGGTAGTCCATGGTATGGTGCTGCTGATGGAACCAGTATACGTACACATCCTGATACCCTTCGCCGCCGCCTTCCTGCGCAAAGGTCACCCGCACTTTATGATAGGGTTCTCCATTAATATTCGTTTCACCCAAATATTCTTTCTGCACGGCAGCGTCATTCAGGGCATAAGGCAGCAGGGCAAAGTATATCACAGCGTTCACGGATGCGGCATAGGCTTTCTCCTTTTCTTCCGGCAACGCTACTTCTACATCATTCACCCTCCGGGTAAAACCGCTATTACGCAATACGTCATGTACCTGCTGGCCGGTAGAATCTGTAAAGGAGCGGCTGTACACAAAAGCGCCATTATCGCGCAAAGCCCGGTACTGCCTGTCGCGCAGCCTGAAAGAAATAGCGCCATTATCATACCTGCTACCCCCATGCGCTTCGATGGCCTGATCCACGATCTGCTGCGCATCCGGCAACTGCTCCGTCTGGCAGGATGTGCTGGTAAGAAACAGTAGGAACAGGTATAGGTAGATAGAAGATTTTATGGTGCGCATGGTGTCGGGGCTTATGTTGCAGGAGCAATTTACAAAATGATAACAATTAATTTCCCTGGATTTGCGCGGACAGGTCGCGACCTGTCCGCGC
>NZ_JSYF01000088.1:0-12868 GCF_054824225.1 Pontibacter sp. HJ8 | reverse complement strand
CTGCAGAAAGTGGCGAAATTCCAGCATACGCTCCCAACTCAGGATGTTGTCCTGCACCCCGTAGATGAGGAACCCGCCCATGGCGAGCCGGAGAAAAAGCACGCCATACGCTTTGTGCCGTTGAAAGAAGGCAAAGAAGTCCCTGCTTTTCATTTACCGCAGGGCACTCATCACTTTCTTTTTTTCGTAGTCAGACCCGATGGAGTTGGCCGCTTTTACTACGTCCTCGCGTAAGGCTGTGGCATCGGCAGGTATTTCAGCGGCAATGTTTCGGAGCACCTTGCTTTTTTCATAGTCGGAGCCGATGCGGCTGACAACCGGCAGCAACTCTTTGTACTGGGTGTGCGAAAGGGACTGGCCTTTCAGGATGAAGTTGATGCTCTTGCTCTTCTCGTAATCAGAGGAGATTTTGTCGATGACAGCGAAGGCAGAGGTATAGTTGTTTTGAATGAAATCAGGCTTAGCGGCTAGTTGCTCCAGTACCTTACTTTTCTCGTAGTCAGATGAGATTTTGCCGGTCTGCTCCAGCGCCATGGCCATACTTTCGTTGCTCAGGTTGGGCGTTTCCAGCAGGTGGAGCAGGGCTTTGCGGCGTTCGTAATCGGAATCAATTTTATTGCTTACCTGCAGGTAGCTGTGCACCACTTCTTTGTTGCTGAGGTTTGCGTGGGAAATCCTGCCCAGCACTTTGCGTCGCTCATAGTCGGAGTTTTCGTGCTTTTCGACAAACTGAAGCGACTGTTTTACATCGCCAGGCTTCAGGTTGGGTTGCTGGAGGAGGTGGTTGACGAAGCGCATTTTGCCATGCTCACTGTTTACTTTCTCCGCCTCTGCCAGCACGCCTTTCGCACCTGATTTCTGGTAGACGTTTTTCACCAGTTCCTCCACGCCTATACCTGAAGTGGCCATCAGGTCCGGCATTACTTGCTGCAGCCACTCCCTGCCGGCAGGCTCATACGCCACTTTTCTACCGTTCTCGGTATAGGTACGGCTCAGGTTGCCCTGGGCGTCGCTGGTAATTTCCAGGCGCCTGGTATCATCGTTGACAGAACGCATGTACTTGATGTAGCCTTTCGGGCTAATGCTCCGGATGTCCCGGAGGTCTTCGGTAAGCTGTATTTTCCCGTCGTAGTAGAGTTCCTCGCGTTTATTATCAGCTGTGTTGATGTACACGTGCCGGCCTTTCGATTTCTCGTCGGAACTGGTATAAACAAGATGAGTGCCTTTCTTTTTTGTTTTAACCGTGTCCTGCGGCATTATTTCCACGCCCGTCAGGATGTGCAAGGTTGTGGAGGCCGCCGATTGCAGGTCGCCCAGGCTGAGCATACCTGTTAAAAGGGAAGCATAAAAAATAGCGTACGTACCTTTCATAGTTTTTTTATTTTATTGATGGATGCCAGCGTGAAAAGGTTGCTTCAGCGGGTAGCTTTTTTTGCCGGCCCGCCGAAGCTTCCTCCCAAACAAACAGCACAAACTTTCTTTCATTTTATTCTGTGCGCAGCGCCTGCACCGGATCTTCCATGGCAGCACGCGTCGCCTTAAAACTTACGGTCAGAATAGCGATGGCCAGCGCCATGAGGCCGGAAGCGATAAACACCCAGGCACTGATCGGCGTGCGGTAGGCAAAGTCCTGCAGCCACTGCTGCATGCCATACCAGGCGATCGGGCTGGCGATGAGGATGGCTATACCTACCAGGAATGCAAAATCTTTGGTCAGCAGCACCACTATACCTGACACCGAACTGCCCAGCACTTTGCGTATGCCGATCTCCTTGGTGCGCTGCTCGGTGGTGAAGGAGGCCAGCCCAAACAAACCCATACAGGCAATGATGATGGTGAGCAGGGTGAAATACCCGAAGATGGTGAGCATCTTTTCTTCGGCCCGGTACTGTTTGTTAAAGCTGTCGTCCAGGAAGAAGTAGTCCATGGGGTGGGAGGGGGCAAAGCGCTGCCAGGTGCCCTGCACATGGGCCATGGTTTCTTCAAAACGGCCGGGGGCGATGCGGGCCATCAGGTAACCGCTGTTCTGCGGGGCCAGCATGAGCACGAGCGGCTCTATCTCGCTGTGCAGGGACTTGTAGTTGAAGTCCTGCACCACCCCGATCACCTTGCCCTGCGTCGTGTCGGAGAAGCCGATGCGCTTGCCAACCGGATCATCCCAACCCAGAGCTCTGGCGGCTGTTTCGTTGATGATGAAGCCATTGTCCAGGTCGGTGCTCATGTCCTTTGCAAAGTTCCGGCCTTTCTTCAGTTGTATGTCCATCAGGTCGAGGAACTCATAATCGACCCAGATGCTGTTCATGGTCTTCTCGGCCATCTGGTTGTCGCGCTCCACATTGAAGATGATAACTCCCGTGGACTCGCCCGGTATCATGGCGGTGGTCGTGGCGCTCAGCACGTTGGGGTTGCGTTGTAGTTCTGCTTTAATGGTCGGCATCCGGTTCACAATAGTGGAGTCGCCACTCGGTATGTCCACCACCAGTACCTGCTCTTTGGTGAAGCCCAGATCCTGATTTTTGAGGTAATGCATCTGGCTGTAGACCACGGCCGTGCCAATGATGAGTACCAGCGAAATGGTAAACTGCACCACGACCAGGCTTTTGCGGAGGATGGCCCCACGCCCGGACGGCGATTTGCCCGTCTTCAGTATATCGACCGGCTTGAACTGTGACAGCACCAGCGCCGGATAGCTGCCGGCTACCAGACCGATAAAAATGGCGATGCCCAGAACCACAGCGGCTAAGGCCGGATCTGTGAAATAAGTGGACGAAATCTGCTTGTCGGCCAGGCTGTTGAAGGTAGGCAGCATCAGTTCTACCAGCACCAGTGCCAGCAGGACGGCGAGCAAGGTAAGCATGACCGATTCGCTCAGGAACTGAGCCATCAGTTGCCACCGGTTGGCGCCCACAACCTTGCGGAGGCCTACTTCCTTGGCGCGCTTAGCAGAGCGGGCTGTAGCCAGATTCATGTAGTTGATCGAAGCGATGAGGAGAATAAAGATTCCGACAAAAGAGAAGATGTAGATGTAGGACTTTTTGCCCACCGGAAAGGCTTCCCACAGGTAGTCAGAGTTGAGGTGTATAGACGTCAGCGCCTGTAGCTGCAGCTCTACACGCTCGGTGGTGTTGCCACGGGCAGGCGCTACCCGGCGTTTGACAAAGTCAGGCAGTTTGGCCTGCAGTGCCGGGGCATCGGTCGCGTTCCGAAGCAGGACATAGGTATAGCTGTTGGTGCTTCCCCAGTTCCGGCTCATGTTCTGGCGTATGTCGGCAGGTATGGTACTGAAGGAAGTGAGCACGTTGGGCTTCATGTGGGCGGCATCCACCGGCTCAAAAATACCGGTTACCTTGTACGACTGACTGCCGATCCGGATGGTGCTGAACTGTGCCTGCAGGGGATTCTGGAAGAATTTGGCGGCCACCTCCCGGGAAATGACCATGGAATTGGGCTCCATCAGCGCAGTTTTCGGATCGCCCTCCAGCAGTTTGTAATCAAAGAGCTGAAAGTAGTTGCTGTCGGCCCAGAAGGTATGCTCGATCGTGATGGCTTTTTCATCGAGCCGGAGCACCTGCTTGTTCCGGTTTATCAGGCGCGTTGCGGCCTCTATCTCCGGAAAATCAGCTGCCAGCGCAGGGGCCAGCGCCGCATGGGTAACGGACGCTTTCTCCACTTCATCTTCCACGATCAGGTCATTCACGACCCGGTATACCTGCCCGTGTTTGCTGAAAGACTTGTCGTAGCTGAGCTCGTGCTGCACGTACAGGTAGATGAGTATGCAGGAGGCCACTCCGATCGCCAGCCCGAGGATGTTGATGGCAGCATATACCTTGTTCCGGGTCATGTTGCGCCAGAAAATGAGAAAATAATTCTTGATCATATATTCCGGATGTTGGCCTTTCAGCGTGATTTTTTTGAATGTATACCGGCGACTTCGGCTAGTCTTCCTGCGAAACTGACACACTTCCCAGGCCACCGCTCACGTTGATCTCGAGGGTATGCTTGCTTTTGCCGAGTGCGGGGTTGCTATAAGCGTTGCCATCCTTCTGTAGATTTCCGGCGCTGAGGCTTCCCATACCGCTTCTGCGCAGGCGTATACCGGTGCTCTTGGGCAACAGGAGCTTTACATCGCCAATGCCGCCGCTCAGATCCACCTTCAGGCTATGGTCCCAGTTTCCTCTCAGGTCCAGCACGATCTCGCCGACGCCGGCATTTACATCCAGGTCTTTTATGCGGCTTCCCCGCAGGTCGAGCTTCACACTACCGGCTCCCGTGTTCATGGAGAGCTTTTCCACTTTGCTGTTCTGCAGGGCCAGCGTGGATTCTCCGGCTCCTACCGTGATGTCCAATTCCAGGGGTGTGTTTTTGCTGAGGTTAATGTTCCAGGTATTTTTCTCTCCCTTGCTGTTGTTGTTATTTTTTAAGTCCGGCTGTTTCAGGCGAAGCTCCGTCACCTGTTTGTAACTGGTCCGGGTGGACTGCGGCTTCCAGTCTGCGCGGCCGTACTGGATGTTGGCTTCTGCCAGCACAGGGCTTTCGGCCTTTACCTGCAGGACGCCCGCCGGCATCTCCATTATGACTTTGCCTCGCTTGGCGCCATCGAGCTGCACCTTCTCCTTAAATTCAAACTTGCTTTGGGCCAGCAAAGCCTGAAGGGGCAGGGCCAGGGCAACCAACAGGAGTACCAGTTTCTGTAATGTCATGTCTTATTTGTTTATAACTATTCGGTTCTCAGGGATTTTACCGGGTTAGCGGAAGCTGCTTTTACAGCCTGATAGCTGATCGTGACCAGCGAGATGATTAGGGCAAGCATTGCGGCGAGCACAAAAATGTCCGTGCCGATCTCGATGCGGTACGCAAAGTCTTCCAGCCACCGGCGCATGGCAAACCAGGCAATGGGCCAGGCCAGGAGGTTGGCTACCAGCACCAGCTTGAGAAAGTCTTTGGAGAGCAGCGTAACAATGCGCATAACGGATGCCCCGAACACTTTGCGTATACCGATCTCTTTGGTGCGCTGCACCGTGGTATAGGAGGCCAGGCCAAACAAGCCCAGGCAGGCGATGAGGATGGCGATGCAGGAGAAGATCATAAAAATGACGCCCTTGTCCCGCTCGGCTTTATAAGTCTGGGCAAATTGCTGGTCGAGGAAAGAATACTCAAAGGGATAGCCCGGCAGGAACTGTTGCCAGACCTGCTCGATGTGCGCCACTGCCTCCCGGGTGTTGCCGTTGATGCGGACCGCAATGTTGCTGTAGTCATCAGGGGCCGATAACCGGTATACCATCGGGGAGATCTCATCGTGCAGCGATTCAAAATGGAAGTCTTCCGTCACACCGATCACACGCCCCTTCACGCCACCATACTCGAAAACCTGGTCTATAGCTTCCTGCGGGTCCTGCCAGCCGATCATTTTGGCTGCGACATTATTGATGATAAAGGCAGCCGTATCGTCGGTTGGGCGGGTTCTGTCGAAGTTCCGGCCGGCGGCCAACTTCACTTTGAACACATCCAGCAGGTCGTGGTCGACGTTGACGAACTTGATGGTCACCGAGGTCGGTGCCATGCTGTCGCCTTTCTCGACAGAAGCACCCATCGAGTTGAGCAGCCGGTCTGACGGGATGAGCAGCGAACGCCCGACACCCTCTACCTGGGCTGACTTTTTGAGCTCTGCCTTAAAGGCTTCAAATTTTGGGGTGAGTGCGGTAAATGTAGGAAGGATGACCACATTATCGGCTTCAAAGCCCAGGTCCTTGTTCTGCATGTAAATGAGTTGCCGGAACATGATGCCGGTGGCAATGATGAGCACAATCGAAATAGAAAACTGTACCACCACCAGCGACTTGCGGAGCATCGGGTTTTTGGAGCTGCTGCTCAGACTGCCCTTCAGCACAGTGGCAGGGCGGAACCGGGACAGATAAAACGCCGGGTAAAGGCCGGCCAGTCCCCCGATCAGGAAGGGCAGCAACAGGGTAAGGCCTAACAGCCATTTGTCTGTGAAGATGTTGGAAGCGATGTTCTTACCCGTGAATTCGTTGAGCCAGGGCAGGCACAGCTCCGTCAGTCCGACAGCGAGTATCGTAGCAATAAAGGCAATCAGGATCGATTCGGACAAAAACTGGAGGACCAGGTCTTCTTTTCCGGCGCCCACCACTTTGCGTACGCCTACTTCTTTGGCCCGGCTCATGGAGCGGGCCGTGCTCAGGTTGATGTAGTTGATGCAGGCAATCAGCAGGATCACAAAAGCCACAGCCGACAGGATCATTACCGTGTTGATATCCCCATTGGTTTCCATCTCCGAATCCAGGTGAGAGCGCAGGTGAATGTCGGTCAGCTTCTGCAGGTATAGGCGCGAGAAATCGGAAGGTTTCCGGTCGCCGGCGTGATCCGTGCCACTGAGATGGCGGTCCATAAAAGCAGGCAGCTGCGCCTGCATGTTTTTGGCTTCCTGCTCCGAGGTCAGCACCATGTAGGTGCCAAAAGAGTTGTTGCCCCAGTTGGTTTTCAGGTTTTCGGCCCCATACACGGCAGTATCATTCAGGGTATTGAAGGAGACCAGGATGTCCGGGTGAAAGTGTGAGTTCTCCGGCAGGGATTGAAAGACACCCGTCACCCGGGCGGTGGCCGCATCAGTGACTTTGAGCAGCTTCCCGACCGGCTCTTCATTCAGAAAATATTTTTCCACCAGCTTGTCGCTCAGCAGCATGGTAAAAGGCTCCTTTAGCGCTCTCTCCCGGCTTCCCTCCAGTATCGGAATGTCGAAGATGTCGAACAGGGCAGGTTCGGCAAACATCACCCGCTCTTCATGGAAGGTCTTCTGCTTCTCCACATTCTCGATTAGCAGGTCGGTCTGCAGCAGGCGGGCAATGGATGCGATCTGCGGGAAATCCTGCTCCAGCAACGGCCCGAACGGCGGCGCCACGTGGCCCAGGTGCAGGCTTACGCTACCGTCATTGGAAACAAAGTCCCGGGTAACACGGTAGATTCGGTCGGCCTTGGCGTGGTGACGGTCGTAGCTGAGCTCATCTTTTACATACAGGAAGATCAGGATACAGGCCGCTATACCTGCCGCAAGTCCGGCAATGTTGATGGCCGAATATACTTTCTGACGGGTAAGGTTGCGGAAGCCTGTCTTAAAGTAGTTCCGCAGCATGTTTCCGGGCGTTGAGGCTCTCTGTTACAATCTGGCCATCAAACAGGTTCACAATGCGGTGCGCATATTCGGCATCCGAAGGAGAGTGCGTTACCATCACCACGGTGGTGCCCGTATCGTTGAGCTCCGAAAGCAGAGACATCACTTCGCGTCCGTGTACGGAGTCCAGGTTACCGGTCGGTTCGTCGGCCAGTATCAGGCTTGGCTTCGAAACAGTGGCCCGGGCAATCGCCACACGCTGCTGCTGACCACCGGAGAGCTGTTGCGGGAAATGTGCGTGGCGGTGAGCGATGCCCATGCGTTCCATGGCTTCTTTGACACGCTTGTCGGCCTCGGCACGCGGAATGCCCAGGTAGGCCAGTGGCAGGCCAATGTTTTCCTCCACCGTGAGCTCATCGATCAGGTTGAAGCTCTGGAACACAAAGCCCAGGTTGTGCTTGCGGATCTTGGCGCGCTGGCGCTCCGAGGCATGGCTGATGTCCTGGCCCAGAAAGCGGAAAGTGCCGTTCGAAGGGCTGTCGAGCAGGCCCAGGATGTTCAGCAAAGTGGATTTTCCGCAACCGGACGGACCCATCACCGCCACAAATTCGCCTTTGGCAATGCGCAGATCCACACCGGCCAGAGCCGTCGTTTCGACCGTATCCGTGATGTACTTTTTTTCTAACTGCTGTGTTTCGATGATGAATTCTTCCGTGCTCATGGTATATAGAATTGTTGATTGTTAAATTGTTTAATTGTTGGGAGTTAAACTGTTGCCTTAGGTTTTATAGCTCATTCGGGCTTAACAGTTTAACCTTTTAGCCATCTAGCCTACTTCAACTCCAGCCGGTCAATGTTGCCGTAGCTGTCGTAGGAGGAGAGGACGACCTTTTCGCCTGGTTGCAGGCCGTCGATCACCTCGTAAAATTTCGGGTTCTGTCGTCCCAGTTTAATATTGCGCTTGGTGGCATAGTCCCCGGACGGATCCACCACGAACACCCAGCTGCCGCCTGTGCTCTGGTAAAAGCCGCCGCGTGGCAGTAGCACCGCTTTGCCGCCATCGTTGAGGTTCAGCCTGATCTGCAGGGTCTGACCCCGGCGTATACCTTCCGGGGTGGTGCCTTCTGCAAATTCCATGTCTACCTGGAAGGTGCCGCCCTGTACTTCCGGAAATACTTTGGCAACTTTCAGTTTATAGTTCCCGCCATTGAAGTCGAAGTTGCCTTCCAGCCCCGGGTATATCCGCGATATATAATGCTCATCAATAGAGGCCCGTACTTTATACCCTTTCATGTCATCTACCTGTCCGATGTTTTCGCCTGCCCCTTTGGATTCCCCTACCTGGGCCTTGAGTGTAGAAAGCTGACCATCGATCGGGGCCGTCACATACAGGTTGTTGAGGGTGTTGCGGGCCATGTTGATGTTGGCATCCATTCGTCTGATGGACTCATCGAGCTGGCGCAGGCGCTCGTCCATCAGCTGGGCATCCTGCTTCACGGAGCGTTCACCCAGCGTTTTGCGCTTTTTCAGGTATTCGTACTGGTCTTTGGAAGCCTCAAATTCTTCCTGAGAGATCACTTTTTCGGCGATCAGCATTTTGTTGCGGGTATAGGCGCGCTCCGCCAGGGCCAGGTTGTATTCTATTTCTGCCAGCTCATTCATCTTCCGGATCTGGTCCTGCTTCATGGTGATCTCGGAGTTCTGACGCTCGTTCATCAGGTCGTAGAGCTGCGTTTCGCGGGTCATGAAGTCGATCTGAAGGGTTGTGTTGGAAAGCTTGAGGATGGTATCGCCTTTTTCGACCATGCGGCCGTCGTCCGTATAGATCTTCTCCACGCGGCCACCTTCCGTTATGTCCAGGTAAAATGTCTTGAGCGGTTCTACGGCGCCATCAATGGCGATGAATTCCTGAAATACCCCATTCTGCACACTGCCCACCGTGATGCGTTTGCTGTCTACGTTCAGTTTGGAGGAGCGCTCGGCAAAGAGCAGGTTATAGAGTATTACCACCAGCACCAAGGCAGCACCGGCTACAAAAGCGATCTTTTTAGGAGTATATTTTTTCTTTTCAATTACGCGATCCATACCGGGAATATAATTTCTGAGTGTCGTCTCAAAGCAGTTGCCAATAAGTATGCCATGTTGTGTAACTAGCTGAATTCCAATATGCTATACATAGGTATAGCAGAAGAGCTATGTGTAAAGTGTTCGGTAACGTACACTTGTGTGTCTGTATGCGTACACTCCGAGCAGGTAAATATTAGTTGTGTTTTGGCGTTAAATAATATTACCCAAAAGGTGCAGGCTCACTTTTGGTAGTTTGAGCCAGAAAGTCTTTCTTTACCTGGTAAATTTAATTCAGCTTGTGCGTCTCATGCGGAAAATTGATTGTAACATACTGGTGGTTGACGACGAAGACGACATTCTGCTGGCCAGCAGGCTGCTGCTCAAGCAGCACTTTGCCACCGTGGTAACTACTTCTGATCCTTATAAAATACCGGCGCTCCTGCAGGAGCATCAGTTTAGCGTGGTATTGCTGGACATGAATTACAGCACCGGGGCTACCTCCAGCAAGGAAGGACTGCACTGGCTGAAACAGATTTTGATGCTCGACCCAGTTGTGAAGGTGATCCTGATGACAGCGTATGGCGACATCGAACTGGCGGTACGTGCCCTCAAGGAAGGGGCAACAGACTTTGTGTTGAAACCCTGGCAGAACGAGAAGCTGGTGGCCATCCTCCGGGCTGCCTGCCAGCAGGGCAAAGAAAAGAACCCGCGCAGCGCGGAGACTGCTGAGCAAAACCAGACGGCCTATCACTATGCCGATTTTATTGGCGTTTCGCCGGCGATGCAGCGGGTATACCAGACCATCGAGAAAGTGGCCGGAACAGATGCCAACGTGCTCATACTGGGCGAGAACGGAACCGGCAAGGAAGTCGCCGCGCGTGCCCTTTACCGAAAATCCAGGCGTGCCAGCCACGTATTTGAAAAAGTAGATTTAGGGGCGGTAAGCGAAAGCCTTTTTGAAAGCGAATTGTTCGGCCATGCCAAAGGGGCTTTTACCGATGCCAAAGAAGACCGTATCGGCCGGATAGAGGCTGCCGATGGAGGCACCTTGTTTCTGGATGAGATCGGAAACCTGACGCTGGCCCTGCAGGCAAAGCTCCTGTCTGTGCTGCAGAGCCGGCAGGTGGTCCGGCTGGGCACCAACAAGCCGCGACTGATCGATGTCCGGCTGATTTGCGCTACCAACATGCCGCTCTATGAGATGGTGCGCAAAGGCACGTTCCGGCAGGACCTGCTCTACCGCATCAATACAGTGGAGATATACCTGCCTCCGTTGCGGGAACGCCGGGAAGACATCCGGTTGCTGGCGCAGCATTTCCTGCGGGTATACAGCCTGAAGTATGGGCGCAATGGCCTGGATATGGCCCCGGGCACCATCCGGCGGCTTACCGAGTACCACTGGCCCGGCAACATCCGGGAGCTCGATCATGCCATGGAACGGGCTGTGATCCTATGCGAACAGGACGAGCTGCAGTCAGAGGACTTTTACTTTGCACCCGGTGATGTAGCCGGCAAGCGCCCTGAAAATAGTACGGTGCTGGAAACCGACTATACCCTGGAGGCGCTGGAAAAAATGATGGTGCAGAAAGCGCTCGTCAAGCATGCCGGTAACATCACGCATGCAGCCAAAGAGTTGGGAATCACCCGGACGGCCCTCTACCGCCGGATCGAAAAACATGGTCTATAACCGCTTCCGGCTTAACCTGCTGCTGCGGGTGGGGCTCCTGGTCCTGACCATTGTAGCGGCTATCCTGGTGCTCTACCGCACCGATTGGTACATGACGTCGCTGTGCCTGGTGTTGCTGCTGTTCTTTCAGCTTTACGACCTGGTGCAGTATGTGGAGCGGACCAACCGGGATATTTCCGGCTTCCTGGAAGCGATCCGCCATTCTGATTTTACGCAGCGCTTTGCGGTGAAAGGCGGCAACCCGACCTACCAGGAGTTGTACCAGGCGTTCAACGATGTAACCCACTCTTTCCAGCGCATCAAGTCCGAAAAGCAGGCGCATTACCTCTACCTGCAGGCGATCGTGGAGCACGTGGGCATTGGCATCCTTTCATTTGATGAAAAAGGGGAGGTGCAGTTGGTCAATCATGTGACCAAAGAACTGCTGCACACGCCTTATCTCCACCATATCCGGACCCTGAATCACATCAGCGAAGAGCTGGTAGAGGTACTTTTCCAGCTGGGGCATAACGAAAAGACGATGGTGACCCTACAGGTGCGGGGCGAGCAGCTCCTGCTGACCCTGCATGCCACCACGCTGGTGTCGCAGGGCAGTACGCTCAAAATCGTTTCGCTCCAGAACATTCGCTCGGAGATGGAAGAGCAGGAGCTACAGACCTGGCAAAAGCTGATCCGGGTGCTCACCCATGAGATCATGAACACGATCACGCCCGTTATCTCGCTTACCTCTACCGTCTCGCACCTGATGGAAGAGGAAGTGGCAGGCAAGCTGGCGACAGGCGGGGTGCCCGAGGAGGAAGTGCTCGAAGATATACAGGCAGGCCTGCATACGATCCGGAAGCGGAGCTCGGGCATGCTTCATTTTGTGAAGAACTACCGCCGCCTGATGCGGGTACCGACACCGGAAGTACGGACCATGAAAGTAGGGGAACTTCTCAAAAATGTGCATACCCTGCTGCAGCCGGATATGGAGGCCCATAAAGTGAAGTTTTCGATCTACCTGACCGATGAAAAGGCCGAGCTGCTGGTAGATCCGGAGCTGATCGAGCAGGTGCTCATCAACCTGATCAAGAACGGGATGGAAGCCTGCCAGGGAGTTGCAACGCCCTGTGTGGAGGTGATCGCTTACCAGGATGAGCAGGAAAGAAACCGCTTCCGGATCGATGTGCAGGACAACGGCCCAGGTATAGCGCAGGAGGAACTGGTGAATATTTTCATTCCTTTTTATACCACCAAAAAGCAAGGTTCAGGTATAGGCCTCAGCCTGTCCAAACAGATCATGCGCCAGCACGGTGGCAGCATACGCCTCAGCAGCCCTCCCGGCGGGCCTACCACGTTCAGCCTGATGTTTAAGAATTAAGAATTTTGAATTAAGAATTAGGAATGGTGGGGGAGTACTATAGCGCGTAAAGCCTCAGCCTTGGCGGCTCTCGGGCCCATTCACAACTGCTTAATCTTGTTTTCTAACACTGATCTTTAATCCTATACTGGGAAATTCATTCTTAATTCTTAATTCCTAATTCTCAATTCTCAAAGGTGTTGTTGAATGATCTGGGAGAGCTGGTGGCCGGGCACGGCGCCCGCCTGCTTCCAGACCACCTGTCCGTTGCGAAACAGCAGAAAGGTGGGTACTCCCTGTACCCGGTACTGCTGGGCTGCTGCCTGGTTTTTATCCACGTTTATTTTGATTACTTTCAGTTTGCCCGAAAAGTCTTTAGCCAGTTGCTCTACCACCGGGCTCATGGTTTTGCAGGGGCCGCACCAGTCTGCATAAAAGTCTACCAGCACCGGCATACCCGGGCTTTTGATCAGTTCAGCGAATGATTTCTTTGCCATAGTTTATCTGTATTACTTGTTTTAGTACGCACTGCAAAACGAAAGGATCAAACGGCTTCGCTTTGTGTACCGGCGCTTCTTCAGAAAAATTCTTCTCTCTCAGACCAGCGCCTATCCCGGAAGGGAACTATAGGCGGATCAGAGCGATTTAT
>NZ_JSYF01000628.1:0-798 GCF_054824225.1 Pontibacter sp. HJ8 | reverse complement strand
ACGGTGCAGCAATTTAAAGCTCTCTAGCGACTTAGCTTGGCTCTAACTAGGCACAAGCCCCAAAGATTATTTTTTTAGCTGTAATAGCCTTAAAAGGGATTGAAACAGAAGACAGGGATAGACATCACCATCCTACATGATTAACTCAACGATGCAGTTTTCAATAGTGCAGAAGTAATACAGGTGGTAAAGACTACTTAATACTTACTTTACCACCTATACCCAATGTAGTTAAGCTAACACTTCACCTTCTTCTAAAGTAACCTCATTTTCTAGTATAGCTTTTTCGTCAGAGCCATCAGCACCTATGTTCAGAGCAGGCAAGGACTTTACTATAGAGACAGTCTCAATGCTAACACGAATGATTCTTAAAAGCAAGTCAAGTATGTAGCGTGTATTATCGGTAGACCAATCATTAGGATCGTTCTTGATACTGCTTTCCTTATGTGTTGTTATCTGGTATCGCTCCATGATCCACTCAATGGCACTCTTGCCATTAACCACATACTCGTAAGCCTCATCTGGTATGCTTTCTATGGTAATTTTGCTATTGAAAATGATTTTGCATTTATTTTTTTTGGATACAAAACGTATTTTTTCAACCCGATAATAATTATGCTCCTCACCCTTCACTACTATGTCAGCTGGTGAGATATTTTCATAGCCAACATGCAGCTCTGCAAGCTTGCGTCCTCCTTTACTAAATGCCCAGAAATCCTTCGGTTTATCTACCAATGGGATGCGTGGAAGCATTTTCTTTAAATCATTTGCAAAAGTTTGCCTGTATTCAGGACAATG
>NZ_JSYF01000627.1:2931-30458 GCF_054824225.1 Pontibacter sp. HJ8 | reverse complement strand
GCTATTACTTTGGCACCTAAATATACTCATTATTTAATATTTAGCCAAATATTCCATTCTTTTGGGTACCTGTTTTACAACATGGGTTTCCATCGGATCAGGTAGCTGATTGGGGTCGTAACAGCGGATAAGAGCCTGATAAAAAAGAACGTACTCCGCCCTGCTGATCAGGCGCCGATACGGGCAAACCGGCCCTACTTTTTATATTCTGATCGCTCTGGGAAGTACGCCGCCCTGACCGGCAGGGTATACCGGAAGAACGTATAACGGGCCGCATAAGGGGGATAAGTACGGCGCCTTTGATTAAGATAAGGTTTTCGGGAAGCCTGTCGGAACTATACCATTTCAAGATGCTGGAGCAGGCGGCCTTCCAGTTCATCCAGTTGGCAGAAACCTTTCACCAGCAATTCGGGCCCCATACCTCCTTCTACAAAAACGCTGGGAAAGTTGGTGACACCGATCATTTGTGCGAATTCAAACTCCTTTTCTGTCTCTTCTATCAGGTCCTCTGCCTCGAAGAGCGTAAAAAACAGGTTTTCTTTGATCCCGAAAGGTCGTATCACCTGGGCAAGCACCAGCGGATCCGTTAAGTTAAGGCCATCGGCATAAAAAGCAGAATGGAGCGCGCGTAGTACTTCCAGCGAAAGGGCTGGCCGGAGCCGGCGCACGACGTGCAGGGCACGGGCAGCGGGCTCGGTATTGTAAACAAATTCCCTGTTGAGAAACAGTCCGTAATTGAAAGGCAGGCTGGTACGTTCCTGTACCCGGTGCCAGCTGACGGCCAGCCGTTCTTTTTCCTCTCGTGTGATCGGCTCCTGCGCATAGGGGTTGAGCCCTCCGGCTATCACCTCTACCGTCAGGCGGCCATGCCAGAGGGCTCTTAAACGCCTGATCACATGCGTAAAGCCATAGCACCACGCACACATTGGATCTGTTACGTAAAGCAAAACCGGGTTATAAGGACTGTTCACCATAGGCAAAAATAGTTGCTTCTAGTTTACCGCACGAAGCGTGTAATAGTTGGGAATATTCAATTTTAGTTGTAAATCATTTTCACTGTCATACCTCCGTCGATGACCAGGTGCTGCCCTGTGATAAACCCTGCCTGGTTGGAACACAGAAACAAAGCAGCCGCTGCAATATCTCCGGGTATACCGACGCGCCCCGCCGGGTGTTGCGCTTTGTCCTCTTTTGTGTGGTTGGGTTCGTAGCGCCCGCTCTCTTTCTGCCAGGGGCCGGTCTCGATCCAGCCCGGAGCAAGGGCATTCACCCGTATGCGGTCGGCTGCCAGACTCACGGCCAGCGCATGCGTCAGGGCTTCGAGCCCTCCTTTGGAAGCGGTATAAGCAAAGGTATCCGGTTCTGACATAAAAGCCCGCGTAGACGTGATGTTCAGGATGGCCGGATGAGCCGCTTTGCGGAGCAGCGGCAGCGCATACCTGGCACAAAGCAAAGGCCCCCGCAGATTCACGGCCAGCATCCGGTCAAAGTCCGCCAGCTGCAGCTCGTCCAGCGCCCCCTGGAAAGGATCGCTGATGCCGGCATTGTTGATGAGCACATCCAGCTGTGGATATTTCTCCCCTACCTTCTCCAGCAGGTTTTGTACCTGTGCCTCCTGCGCCACATCACACGGTATAAACACCGCCTGCAGGTCCTGCGCCCGGAGCCGCTCCAGTGCCTCCTGCCCTGCTTCTTCGTCCTGATCGGTGATCACGACAGTTGCTTTGGCCCTGGCAAACGCTTCGGCCATACCCAGACCGATCCCCTGCGCCCCGCCGGTAATGAGAATGCTTTTGTTCTTGTAATAAGTCTCCGACATACGTTATTTTTCCGGGTTAACCAGCAAACCCGCTGCAAGACCGGGTATACCGGGTGATGCAGCGGGTTTGAGGGTACAACATGCGTTGCGGATTTATCTTTTCTCGAGCTGGCGTCTGAGCTTCTCTTCTACGTTCTTCAATTGCTCATACCAGTTATCTCCGGTATCCTCGGCAAATACGTCATTACCCGGTATACCTACGCGCATACTTACTTTCTTCGAATCAGTCGACTGGTTGGCTTCTTCTTTGAAGTATACATCCACCGAGTCGATCTTTTTGGCGTGGCGCTTCAGCTTCGTGATGGCGTTGCGCACGTTTAGCTGCAGATCATCCGAAATCGTAATGTCTACTGCCTGTACATCTATTTTTATCCCTTCAAAGTTCTCTGTATAGTTCATCTCTTTTATTGGTTTAAGGATGGATGAAATGAGGCCATCACCCTGTGGCGGCAATTGCACCTCTTTTCTGCACCTCTGATTTTAAACGAAAGGTATACGCGAAGGTTAGCCAGCCACGGCAAACTTCGCAGCAGCAGGTATAGCAACATCCAAACCGGCTCTCACACACAAAGGAGTAACATCTCCCTCAGATTCTTCGTTTTTTAGGTAATCAGGCCGCCCGGCAGGTATAGCCGGGCAGCCTGATTACCTATCCGGAAATTATCACACAACTTAGTATCAGTGAAGCGCTCACAACAGCTAATACAGGACGCCTATGCAAAAGCTACCCATCAACTGGCTGACGGAAGGCCTTATCGATTTTGAATATAAAAAATACCTGCTGCTGTCTTACCTGCAGTCCGCCCGGGCTGAGTTCGGGCAGCAGCGCCTCTACCCTGTTTTCTCCGATCTCATCCTGCACTACCGGAACCTGCAGCAGGTAAAAGCGCACAAAAAACTGGTGTATGAAGCCTTTCCGCAACGCATCACCCGGGCCGACTTCGAGAAGCTCGAACTGGTGTATGAGAAAATCGTGGAAGACGATGAAACCATGCAGCAGATCGAGGAGATCATCCAGTTTGCCGCTCCCCTGTTTGTAAACGCGGTGGAGGAAGGCAAGGAGTTGTATAACTTCATCGAAAAGCACCTGGAGGTCAACCCGGTAGGAATCACGCCCATGTATTTTGATGAGGGTTACCTTTTCCTGGATGCTTTCCCGGGCAAGGAAACGCAGGTATACGGTTACCGCATCACGGTATTTGAGAACACGTATGAGAAGTACAGGGGCATCCACACGCAGCTGCTCCGGACCGTACGCCGCGGCCTGACCCAGACGCACGAGAACCTCAAAGTACAGCTGGTGAAGGAAAATCAGGAACTCCCCAACCCTGCTACCTTCGTGGTGGTTGCCAAAGTGCCCTGCCCCCTGGAGAGTGCGCTGCTGCCTATTGCCAAGCGCTCGCTGGTCAAATACGTGGCAACGCTGGCAGCTTAAAGACAGCGTTGCCAAAACATTTTGCACATTTCCTTATCGATTGATTGAATTAATCGATAATATTGTACTTCGGTAACTGTACTGTTTGTACGGAAACAGAAATAATTTATAAAGAAGAGGCGAGAGACTAGGCTCCGTGACCCTCTGGCAACCACCCTCTAGGCAGGTGCCAAATCCTAACCCGAATTGTCGGGATAGATAAATTCAAAAGCATTATGCAAACTGTTATTTCCACATCAACCCAGGATCCTGCTCGTAGTGCTACTACCTGCCTCATCCATTCTTCTGTTTTTACAATGCCAGATTCTCAGCAAAAAGCGCTAAGCTGTTGTTGCTGTTGCATGTGCTAATACATCACATCTCTCTCTAATTTCCGCAACGGCTCTGACCTGCGGATGATCCCTTCAGCTGTTTTTCCTATACCTAGCCTCCTGACCGGGGGCTTACAGCATCGTGTTTCGCTGTATGGGGTTTCCATGGCTGGCTCCATGTGAGGCGCACAGGTATAGCTGAGAGCAGGCAGGGGAAAATCTTTCCATAATTTAACATTGCTTACATGAGTCAGTTACTCACTTTAGAATCCAGGCTACCTGCGTTGTCTGCAGCCCTGGAAGGCAAATCAGTACCGGAAGGGCTGCACTTCCTGGCAACTGAATTTGAGGGCAGCATCGCCTTCTCCTCCAGCCTGGGTATAGAAGACCAGTTGATCACCCACTATATTTTTTCGGACGGGCTGCCGGTGCGGGTATTCACCCTCGATACGGGCCGGCTTTTTAATGAAAGCTATGCCTTGCTCAACCGCACCAATGAGCGCTACGGCCGGAAGATGGAAATCTACTTTCCCAAACACGACGCGGTAGAGCAATTGGTCAATGCCAAGGGCCCGCTCAGCTTTTATAACTCTCTGGAAGACCGCAAAGCGTGTTGCTACGTGCGCAAGGTGGAGCCTCTGAAGCGGGCCCTGCAGGGCGTGCAGCTCTGGATCACCGGCCTCCGGGCCGAGCAGTCGGACAACCGGCAGGGGATGCAACTGCTCGAGTGGGATCCGGGCTTCGGGGTGATCAAGTATAACCCGCTGCTTCACTGGACGCTGGAAGAAGTACGCGAGGCGGTAAAGTACTTGCAGGTGCCCTACAATCCGCTGCACGACAAAGGCTTTGTCAGCATTGGCTGCGCCCCCTGCACCCGGGCGATAGCCGAAGGCGAAAACTTCCGCTCCGGCCGCTGGTGGTGGGAAGACAGCTCCAAAAAAGAATGCGGCCTGCACACACATCAACCGGAAAACCACCCGGCTGAAGAAGCAGTCAGTTTTCCATCACCAAGCAAAGAAGCAATTCAGTAACAGCTATATGAACACAAGATACCTTAATTACCTGGACCAGCTGGAGGCAGAGGCCATTCACATCATGCGTGAGGTAGCAGGACAGTTCCAAAAGCCTGCCCTGCTCTTTTCCGGGGGCAAAGATTCCATCACCCTGGTACGCCTGGCTGAAAAGGCTTTCCGGCCGGGCAAATTTCCTTTTCCGCTGGTGCACATTGATACCGGGCACAACTTTCCGGAAGCCATCCGCTACCGGGACGAACTGGCCGGGCGCCTGGGCGAAAAACTGATTGTGCGCCAGGTAGAGGACACCATCCGGAAACAAAACCTGTCGGAGCCGACCGGCCGCTATGCCAGCCGCAACGGACTGCAAACCTATACCTTGCTGGAAACCATTGAGGAGTTTGGCTTTGACGCCTGCATCGGCGGTGCACGCCGCGACGAGGAAAAGGCCCGCGCCAAGGAGCGCATCTTTTCGGTGCGGGATGAGTTCGGCCAGTGGGACCCCAAGCGCCAACGCCCTGAATTGTGGAACATCTACAACGGCCATATCCAGAAAGGGGAAAACGTGCGCGTGTTCCCGATCAGCAACTGGACCGAGCTCGACGTGTGGAACTACATCCGGCGGGAGAACATCGCCTTGCCGGAAATATACTATACCCATGAGCGGGAATGCCTCATACGGGATGGTAAGCTGATGGCGACCTCCAACTTTATTTACCGTGATCCGGAAGACGTGGTGGTGACACGGAAAGTACGCTTCCGCACGGTAGGCGATATGACCTGTACCGCTGCGGTTGAGTCGGTGGCCTATGACACGGACAGCGTGATAGCCGAGATCCTGGAGTCAAAACTAAGTGAACGTGGTGCTACCCGCATCGACGACAAAATGTCGGAAACGGCGATGGAAGACCGTAAGAAAGGAGGATATTTTTAACATGGATATATTACGATTTATAACCGCCGGCAATGTGGACGACGGCAAAAGCACCCTCATTGGCCGGATGCTCTACGACACCAAACAGATCTACCTCGACCAGCTGGAAGCCATTGAAAGCTCCGGTCGTGTCAACGAGGACGGGGATATAGACCTTTCGCTGCTGACGGATGGCCTGAAGGCGGAACGCGAGCAGGGCATCACCATCGATGTGGCCTATAAGTACTTCAACACCGATAAGCGCAAATTTATCATAGCGGATGCACCGGGGCACATCCAGTATACCCGCAACATGGTCACCGGCGCCTCGAACTCTAACCTGGCCATTATCCTGGTAGATGCCCGCAAAGGCGTGCAGGAGCAGACCCGCCGTCACTCCATCATTTCCTCGCTGCTGGGTATACCGCATCTGGTCATCTGCATCAACAAGATGGACCTGGTGGGCTATGACGAAGCTATCTACAAGGAGATCGTGGCAGACTATACCCGGTTTGCCGGGAAACTGAACGCGAAAGCCATTTCGTTTATACCGGTGAGCGCCCTGAAAGGCGACAACATTGTGGATGGCTCTGACGCGATGCCCTGGTATACCGGACCAAGCCTGCTGCAGCACCTGGAGGAAGTACCGGTTTCGGCAGACTTTAACCTGGAGACCGCCCGTTTTCCGGTGCAGTACGTTATCCGTCCGCTCACGGCCGAGTACCACGACTACCGGGGCTATGCCGGCAAAGTGATCAGCGGCACCTATCGCAAAGGCGATAAAATAAGCGTGCTGCCATCCGGTCAGCATTCCGTGATCAAGTCGGTTGAGATTGCAGGCGCAGAACTGGAGGAAGCGTTTGCGCCTATGTCGGTAGTGGTGCAGTTGGAAGACGAACTGGATATCAGCCGGGGCGACGTGATTGTGAAACAGGAGAACCAGCCCGAACCTGTACAGGAATTTGAGGCGCTCGTATGCTGGATGCACAACAAGCCCCTCAAGCCGGGTGCCAGGCTGTTGCTCCGCCACAATGCCGCCGAAGTACGAAGCGTGGTCAAGGAAATCCAGTACAAAGTGGATGTAAACACCCTTGACCACCTGGAAGACATTGACCAGGTACAGCTCAACGACATTTGCCGGGTACTGATCAGAACAGCTTCTCCGCTCCTGCTCGATACCTATGACCAAAACCGCTCCAACGGGGGTTTTATACTGGTGGAGGAAACGTCATTTGCCACCGTAGGTGCCGGCATGGTAGCAGAACTGGCAGACTGATTTTATTGATCCCCTTCAAGCAAAATCCCCCACCCGCCCGGTAAAACTTGCAGGTGGGGGATTCCTTTTTTATTTTCGAACTTTAGAAACCAAGACCATCGCATGGAAATTAACCTAACCAGAATAGATCAGGATTTTCACTTTGAAGCAAAAGGTGCCGCCGGCGTAGCCGTGAATATAGACGGCGCCTCGGAGATAGGCGGGCACAATGCCGGCGCACGCCCCATGGAGCTCCTGCTCATGGGCCTGGGGGGCTGCAGCGCCATCGACATTATCCTGATCCTCAAAAAGCAACGCCAGCCACTGGAGCGTTTTGACATCAAGGTAAGCGCTGAGCGGCAGAAGGTGGAGGAGTTCAACCTCTTCAGCAACATCCACATCCACTTTATACTGGGCGGACAACTCGACGAAGAGAAAGTGAGCAAGGCCATTGCCCTCTCACTGGAAAAGTACTGCTCGGTGGCCGCTATCCTTTACAAAACAGCTACGATCACCCACTCCTTCGAGCTGGTGTAACACCTACTGACTACCAGAACCAAACAGGCCGCTCCTGCATTCGTAAAAGCGGCCTGTTTGGTTTTGAGCTGATCCTATACCTACCTTGGCTATACCTGAGCCAGTGCCTGCTGTACATCTGCTATTACATCCCCTACATTCTCCAGCCCGACCGATATACGCACCAGCCCGGGGGTGATGCCGGTCGCCTGGCGCTCCTGCTCGGTCAGCTTCGAATGCGTGGTGGATGCCGGATGCGTCACGATGGTGCGGGTATCCCCGAGATTGGCACTGATGCTCACCAGCTGCAGGTTATCAATAAATCGCCTGGCTGCTTCGTAACCACCTCTGACCGTAATGGTGATGATGCCGCCTCCCTGCCGCATTTGCCGTTTGGCCAGTTCGTACTGCGGGAAAGACGCCAGGAACGGATAGCGCACCTGCTCCAGCGCGGCATTTCCTTCCAGCGCCTGGGCCAGCTTCAGGGCGTTTTCACAATGCTTTTCCACACGCAACTGGAGTGTCTCCAGGCTCTTGGACAGCACCCAGGCATTGAAGGCAGACATGGCAGGACCGGTATGGCGTGAGAAATACCGGATCTCTGCGATCAGGTCTTTGCGTCCTACGGCTATACCTCCCAGCACGCGTCCCTGCCCGTCAATATACTTGGTGGCAGAATGAACTACGATATCCGTGCCGTAATCAACCGGGTTTTGCAGAATGGGCGTGGCAAAGCAGTTGTCGACTACCAGGATCAGGTTGTGTCTGCGCTTGAGCTCCCCGAGCCACTCCAGGTCGATGAGCTCCAGCCCCGGGTTGGAAGGCGTTTCGATCAGGATCAGCTTTGTCGCCGGCGTGATCAGTTTCTCCCACTCATCGGGCTTAGCAGCATCGGCATAGGAATGCGAAATGCCCCACTTGGGCAAGATGTTGGTAAGAAGCTGGTGGGTGGAGCCGAAAACAGAGCGGCAGGCCAGCACATGATCGCCGGACCTGAGCAGGGCGGCCAGGCTGGCAAACACGGCCCCCATACCGGAAGCAAAGGCAATCCCCTCCTCCGCTTTTTCGAGGTAACACATTTTGGTTAAGAGCTCATCCACATTGGGGTTGGAGTAGCGCGAGTACACATTTCCTTCTTCTTCTTCCGCAAACACGGCACGGGCCTGCTCGGCGCTTTCAAAAACGTAGCTGGACGTCAGGTATAGTGGGACTGAATGCTCCCGGTTGTGCGACTTCGGGGCCTGCAGCCGGATAGCGTTGGTTTCGTTCGTAGACATTATTTTTTTGAGCTGTTGTATGAAGGCAGCAGCGCCCGCAGACGCTGCCGCCGGGATTGAGGTTTTGTTTTAAACTACAGCCATCACAATCAGGCGCAGGCTGACGATGATCACGACTATACCTACAAACACCATCATGGTTTTGACGGGCAGGCGCCGGGCCAGCAATGCTCCGATAGGGGCTGCGATCATACCGCCCAGTACCAGACCCAGTATGATCTGCCAGTGCGTGAGCCCGATCAGTGTGATAAAGGTAACCGAACTGGCTACCGATACAAAGAACTCCGCCAGGTTCACCGAACCAATGGTATACATCGGGCTGCGGCCTTTGGCAATCAGCGTAGAAGAAACGATAGGTCCCCAGCCGCCTCCGCCGATGGCGTCGAGCAGGCCACCCATGGTAGCCAGAGGAGCAATGTTTCGCACCGGCTTTTTCTTCACCCGTTTCACCAGCGCTTTTTTCAGTATCAGCAGCCCCAGTACCAAGGTATAACAGGCTATCAAAGGTTTGATGATAAAGAGATATTCCTCGAGATTGTAAAGCAGGTACGCCCCGATGATAGCCCCTACCACACCCGGCAGCACAAGGGATTTGAAGAGCTTGCTGTTTACGTTCCCGAACCTAAGGTGCATCAGCCCGGAAACCCCGGAAGTGAAGATCTCGGAAGCGTGCACGCTGGCACTTGCCGCTACCGGCGATATGCCGAAGCTGAGCAGGAATGTTGTGGCGCTGACGCCATAGGCCATCCCCAGGGCACCATCGATCAGCTGCGCTACAAAACCTGCCAGAATAAAGATCAGAATCTCCGAATCAACCTGCGCGGCTACTTCCCAGGCCAGTTTGCCCCAGACTTCGAAGGGAATATAGCTGAACAAGAGGTGGCCCGTCACCATCAGGGCAAGAGCGGCCAGGGTATAGATCAGGGTCCGTTTCACATGAAAGCGCTTCCGCTTCTTTGCCGGCTGCTGCGGACTTACCAGCACCTGCGTGATCTCGTCGAGCTTCCGTACCTTGTCCGAAAAATCGCCTGCCAGGGTAGCGCGTATCTTCGTCAGATTGGCCAGCACCTGCTCCAACTCTCCCGGCAGGGTATCGTGCAGCACCTCCTTCACCCGTTTGGCTACCGTGGGAGATTTTCCGTTGGTCGAAATTGCCAGCTTCAGGCTTCCCTTTTGCACAATGGAGCCCAGATAAAAGTCACATTCCTGTGGCGTATCGGCTACGTTGACCAGTATTTTGTGTACCCGCGCCAGGTCCCGGATAGCTTTGTTCAGGGGCTTTTCATTCGTAGCGATCAGCACGATATCTTTTCCTGGCAGGTCAGCTTCCTCAAACCCGCGCAGGCAGAGCGTCAGGTTCGGATGCTGCTCGGCTAAGGTATAAATCTCATCCCGTATCTCGGGGGCTACCAAAGTGATGGCTGCCCCCGGGCTGTTCCGGAGAATGGCCGACAGTTTTTCCAGCCCTACCAAGCCCCCTCCCACTACCAGCGTCTGCAGTTCTTCCAGCTTGAGGAAGACAGGGAAAAGCGGATTCTGCACTTGCTCAGCCGTTGCTGCCGGCACAGGTACTACTTCTGTTTCGATGCTCATATTCTGCTATACCTTCGACCTACTGTGCCTGCAGTTGCTGCCCCACACTGAACTCCCGTGCGTAACGTAAAGCCGGATGGTAAGCCACGACTTCTCCGATGATGATGATAGCAGGGGCACCCACACCTTTTGCCCGCACCCGCTCCTCAATATTGTGGATGTTGCCGATCGCCATCTTTTCATCGGGCAAAGAGCCGTTCTGGATGACGGCCACCGGTATATCCGCTTTGCCGGCTTTCGAAAACGTTTCCACGATCTCAGGCAGTTTGCTAATGCCCATCAGGATGATGACACTGGCGTCCGAGGCAGCGGCCAGTGGGATGTCTTTTGATAATTCGCCGGAACTCGTGGTACCCGTAATCACCCAGAAGCTTTCGTTCACGCCGCGTAAAGTTAGGGGAATTTGCTGCAACTCAGGCACCGCAATGCTGCTGGAGATGCCGGGTACTACAGATGTCGGTATGTTGAACTTATCGGCATGGGCCAGCTCTTCGTAGCCCCGGCCAAACACGAAGGAATCTCCTCCTTTCAACCGCACCACGTGCCCATAGGTATAGGCAAGATCCACGATCAGGTTGTTGATGTCCTCCTGCTTATAACTGTGCGCCCCGGCACGTTTGCCCACATATATTCTAGGCACTTGGGCCGGCACATACTGCAGCAGTTCAGGGTTAACGAGCGCATCATAGAGCACTACGTCTGCCTTCGCCAGCGCCTTTATACCTTTCACGCTGATCAGATCGGGGTCGCCGGGACCTGCGCCGATCAGGGTTAATTTTGGTGGATGATAGGTTGTATGTTGAGTCGGCTGTGCGCCTTTTATTTCTTTTCTTCTTGATGCCATGGTTGTTGAATTTTGAATGTGTGAAGGAACGTATCCTTACTATTTGACCAGCTTCCTTTCTGCTCTGAGGCTGGTCGCCTGCTGCAAGAACTGCAGCGCCCGGGCCAGGTATTCCCGGGCAAAAGCCTCTCCCGGCTCCTGTTTGTTCAGCTGCAACACAACACTTCTGAAGTCAGGAGAAAAGCTAAAATCTCCGGTTACCACATAGTGTGTATCAAAGTCGCTGAGGATACCATGCTGCGTATTACAGGTCACTCCTTTGTCGAGTAGCAGCGCTTTGGCCGTGCTGATGAAGGCGGTATACCCATAGTAGAGGGCGTCGGCAAAGCGCTTGTCTTCCAGCGCCTCTGCTGCCCACTCCAGCTTCTCGTCTGACTCATAGAGGAGGGTTGCCACCAGGTCTATCATCACCCCGGCACATTCGCCTACCCCAATGGCTGTTTCAAAGGCGCCTTCGTGTCCCCAGTCGATCAACCCTTCCGGCTGCAAGGTGCTCAGGTCGGCCAGCGGCTTGAGCAGCTGGAAGAAATAGTTCTTGCCCTGCCTGTCGTAGTAGTGGAAGAAATTCTCCCCTTCCACTTTGTTCAAGGTATAGTCGTTGATGACGCGGCGCAGCACCTCCGGCCCTCGCTTGCTGGGCACCTTGATCACTTTTTGCGCCACACGGCCCTCGCCGTTGCCCAGGGTGCCACCACCCAGCAGCACCTGCAGGGCGGGCACCACCCGGTCGCCGTTCTTAAGGGAGGAGCCATGAAAGCCCAGACTGCTCATGCCATGCTGTCCGCAGGAGTTCATGCAGCCGCTGATCTTTATTTTCAGGTCTTTGTTGAACAGGAACTCCGGGTACTCTTCTACCACTACCTGCTCCAGCACTTTCGTAATGTTGGTGCTGTTGGAGATGCCCAGGTTGCAGGTATCTGTCCCAGGGCAGGTGGTAATATCGGCCAGGCTGTCGTACCCCGGACTGGCCAGCCCAAGCTCCTGCAAGCGGAAGAAGAAGTAAGGTAAATGCGCTTCCTTCACAAATTTGAGCAGCAGGTTCTGTCCCTGTGTCACCCGGATGTCATCGGCCGCAAAGGCATCTACCAGCGCTGCCAGTTCCCGCGCCTTGTCGCTGCTGATATCGCCTGTCGGCACTTTGATGTAGATGCCGTAGTAGCCCGTTTGCTTTTGCCGGTATACATTGGTCTTGAGCCAGGCATGGAATGTATCGCTATCGGTGATGTGAAAGGCAGGCACCTCCTGCGGGGCAGGCAGCTCTGGCACGTAGCCTTCTTTTTCCACGACCTCGTAGGTATGCACTTTCAGAGCTTTGGCTTCTTCCTCTACCAGGCGCAACACCTCGGGCAGCCCCAGCTTGTTGAGCAGGTACTTAAAACGGGCCTTGTTGCGGTTGTTGCGCTCGCCGTACCGGTCAAAAACGCGCAGTACCCCTTCAATGAGCGGGATCAGCTGATCTTCGGGCAGAAACTCGTAGGCCACTTCCGCCAGCAAAGGCTGCGCGCCCAGGCCACCGCCTATCAGCACCTTAAAGCCACGCACCGGCACGCTCTCCTTCTCTTCTACCCTGGGTATAAAGCCCAGGTCGTGGATGTAGGTCAGGGCATTGTCCTGGTTGTTGGATGAGAAGGCGATCTTAAACTTGCGCCCCATGTCCTGGCAGATCGGGTTGCGCAGGAAAAAGCGGAATGCAGCGTCGGCGTAGGGCGACACGTCAAAAGGCTCTAGCGGATCTATACCTGCCTCGGGCGAGGCCGTGATGTTGCGCACCGTATTCCCGCAGGCCTCGCGAATGGTGATATCGTCCTGCTCCAGCTCTGCCCACAGTGCTGGGGTACGATCCAGACTGACGTGGTGCAGCTGTACATCCTGGCGCGTGGTCAGGTGCAGGTTGCCGGTAGAGTATTCGTCTGAAATGGCAGCAATGCGCAGCAGTTGTTTGGTCGTGAGTCTGCCAAAAGGCAGCTTGATACGCACCATCTGCACACCCAGTTGGCGCTGCCCGTATACACCGCGGGCCAGGCGCAGGCTACGGAACTTGTCTTCGTGCAGCTTGCCTTCGCGGTACAGACGTATTTTTTTCTCCAGATCGATTATATCTTTTTCGACTAGCGGATTTTCTAGTTCGGTTCTGAAACTTTGCATAAACTGAAATAATAAGAATGGAAACAGGTGCCGCAGCTGCTTTGCTAAAAAGCCGGATGCAGCACAACCAGTGATAGAGGGGAGAGCGGGAGGTTGTGCCTAACAGGCGCAACAACAACAGCACAGGTGCTGGACGGAGAGACATTCTGCAACCATTTCCGGTTGCAGCGGATGAGAAGGGTGCTTGGTATAAGGCTCAAAGAGGCCAGGCGCAGTGTTTAGGTCTGCGCGATCGTTGATAAAAGCCTGATGAGGTATAATAGCTATTGGCATGGCTGTTCTGCGGGAACCGGCAGCGCAATACAGGAGTTCGACCTGCGGCAAAGCGGCGGCGCCTTTTGGTTTAAGAATTAACAGAAAAGGTCTTTTAGCCGAAGACGGTGCGGGAAAGGCATCAGGGCTATAGTTGTGACCTAAAGGAGAAAAATTTCCTTAGCAGAAGCAACAACAGCAGCAACATAGCTCAGTAGCTATGGTAACAGCAGGAACAAGTGAAGAATTTGAGGTTAATACCCTTTCGGAAGTGGAGGAGCTTTGAAACGTATTCATGTTTATCTTTCCCTTAAAATGTGTTTGGGCAGGATTTGGCACCTTTCTAACCAGATGGTTGCCAGAGGATCACAGAGCCTGTTCTCTCGCCTCTTCTTTATAAATCTCTCGCCAAAGCGATCGTATTCAGCTGCTAAAGTATAAAATAAAAAATAAACCCCCGCTTTTTGAGCTGCATTTTTTCTGTCCCCTACCTTCAGAAGCCCTGCATACGGTGCCCATTGCCGGCTGCCCGGGTTCATTTCATCGGCACTTTTCCTGGCTTCTCCACCACCTGTTTGTCGATAAATTTTGCCTGGCACTGCTATGCCCCTGTACCGGATATAGCCTGAAACAGCAGCTCCTGTTTCACCTCAAAAAAACAGCTCCAGGATAGTGAAGAGCCCTATTTTCTACAGCATTCCTGATCGCCTTGCTGCACCTTCCGGCCCTGTTCCGACTAACGCACCTAATTTACCGACCAAGCACTCATAGACCCCACAAGGCTTTCTATATAGAAATGGTCCGTATTGGTATAATCTGTTTTTCAGACCCAAAAATGCGCCTTTACTTTGTATCATAAGAAAAGAAAGCAGGACGGAGATTTATGGAAAATAAACATTTACGCCACCTCGAAAATACTATGAAGAAGAATCTACTACTAGTCTTACTGGGACTCAGCACCTTACCGGCGCTGGCCCAAGGACAACAACCTGCTCCGCAAAGCGGACCACAGCAGCAACAGGCTGCTTCCGCGCCGGGTACTATGATGCCCCGTGGCAACGCCACCATTACAGGGATCGTGCAGGACGCAGCCACCAAACAGCCGGTGGAGTTTGCGACCATCGCACTCATCAACCCGACCACCGGCAAACCGATAGACGGAGCCATGGCTGATGACAAAGGCCGCTTCACCATCAGCAAGGTAGGAGCCGGCAAGTATAAGCTGCAGGTGAGCTTCCTGGGTTATGAGCAGAAACTGGTAGAGAACGTGACCGTGGACGCCGACAACGCCAGCGTGAATGTGGGCACTGTTGCCATCGCCTCGGATGCCAAAAAGCTGAGCGAAGTCGTGATCACAGGTGAAAAGCCACTGGTAGAAGAAAAGATTGACCGCACGGTCTATAATGCGGAGAAGGACATCACCAATGCAGGTGGCAACGCCGCTGACGTGCTGCAGAAGGTGCCGTCGCTGTCGTTGGACACCGATGGCAACGTGCAGCTGCGGGGCAGCTCCAACGTGCGCGTGCTCATCAACAACAAGCCCTCAGCCATTATGGCCGGAAGTATAGCCGATGCGCTGAAGCAGATCCCGGCCGACCAGATCAAGTCGGTGGAAGTGATCACCAGCCCATCTGCCAAGTATGATGCGGAAGGTACAGCCGGTATCATCAACATCATTACTAAAAAAGACGGCGGCCTGCAGGGTGTAACCGGTTCTGTGGCCATGACCGCCGGCACGCGGGGCAGCAACGGCAACGCCAGCCTCAACATACGCCGCGGCAAACTGGGTGTGAACGCAAACTTCGGTGGCAACATGTTCTACAACAAAGGCAACATGACCAACACGATCCTTGCCGGGAACACCACCAGCTTCCAGTCAGGAAACACGCGCATCAACGGTGCCTTTATGAACGGCCAAGTAGGCTTTGACTACGACTTCACGCCTAAAAACTCGTTATCGGGTGGTATCCGTACCAACGGCGGCACCTTCCGGATGGAGAATGACCAGGATGTGAGCAGCCGGGAAGATGGCTTGCTGATCCAGGATTTCAAAAACGAGATCCGTAACCGGAACCAGCGCATCGGCACCGACTATAACCTGGACTTTACCCATACCTTCAAAAAGCCGGGTCAGGAACTGGCACTCCTGTCGCTGTACTCTGTTACCAACACAGAGAACAACATCAAACAGGATTACTTCAACGAAGGCGAAGCTCCCTACCTGCTCAAGCGCAACACAAACGATGGCAGCAACAAGGAACTGACTTTCCAGGCTGATTATACCCATCCGTTTGAGAACAAGACGCTGCTGGAGATCGGAGCAAAATCCATCTCCCGTGACGTGAGTAGTGATGCCGTATACAGGGATATCCTCGCTTCCCAGGACGAGCAGCTTAGAAACGACGCTTTTTTCTATGAGCAGGATGTGCACGCCTCTTACCTGACCTATGGATTTATGATAAAGAAAAAGCTGAACCTGAAGTTGGGTGGACGCTACGAATATACCGACATCAGTGCTGACCTGCAGGGCGATCAGGATTACGCACTGAATTATGACAACTTTATACCGAGTGTGGCCCTGTCGTATAGCCTGCAGAACAAGCACACTTTCAAAGCTAACTATACCCAGCGTATACAGCGACCGTCCCTGTTTTACCTGAACCCTTATGTGCAGGAGCAGACTTCCAACACCCGGGTGCAGGGTAATCCGAATTTGGATGCCGAACTGACCGACCTGTTCGAATTGGGCTATAGCACCTTTTTCAATACGACATCCCTGAGCGTAACAGGCTACATGCGCCAGACAGACAATGCCATTGAAACGGTAGCTACTATCGAAACGGAGGAGGACACCAATGGCAAACCGGTAGACGTAACGACGCTGACCTTTGACAACATTGCCCAGAACAAAACCTATGGGGTAAGTTTATTTGGTAACACAAAGCCAACTAACAACTGGACGATAGGCGGTAGCTCCAACATATACTATGTAGACCTGCAGGGCAAGTATGCCAGCAACAGCGGCTGGATGTACAACATCAACATGAACTCTTCCTATACCTTGGGTAAAGGCATTAGCGCTCAGTTCAACGGTGGCTTCAACTCACGCAGGGTACAGCTGCTGGGTAGCTTTGCTTCCTTCTCCTACCATAACATCGCCTTCAAGAAGGAGTTGTTTGACAAGAAGGGTGGCATCAGCATCGGACTGGACAACCCCTTCCGTGAAAGTATGCGCATGAAGAACGATGTGCGTGTAGATGCGACAGATGTGAATCCAAGGGCTTATACCCAGGCAATCCGCATCAACAACTACAACCGCGGCGTACGCGTGACCTTCGATTACCGCTTCGGCAAAATGGACCAGCAGCGTCCGGCTAAGCGCAAAAAGAGCATCCGCAACGACGATGCCAAGCAAGGAGACGGCAACGGCGTCGGCTAAAATACCACTACTACCTACCTAAGCAAAAAGCCTCTCCAGATTGGAGAGGCTTTTTTGTTGCATGTAACAGGTATAGCTAGGCAACAGATTTACAGCACCTTGGGCTTAAACTGGTGCAGCCAGCTCAACGCCTCCTGCTGGTTTGTGAACATGCGGCTTGGATTGTAAGGCTTGTTTACCTTAATGAAAAAATTAGCCGCCATTTTCAACATTGGCGACCCTACCAGTATGGCGCTGGCCAGCACACCTTCATTTCCTTCATTGGCCAGATGGTCACGGGCTTCCTTCGTAGAATGCTTTATCCGGGTAATGTCGAAGAGGCTGGGGTAAGACGTACCTGCTGCGAAATCCAGTCGATCACGGACACACGTCTGAGCAATATCAATATCCAACTGCTCAATATCATTATAAATACAGTGCAAAATTCCATCTTTCAGAAACAGCTCGATATAGTCCGTTTTTTTTGACTTCATTTCATAATCTTTTTCGACCTTTGCCATTCAAATTTTAAATTGAATCTATTGTTTGCTTGCTGAGCCCATCGGCCTTGCGACCATAGGCTAATACATGGCAAAGATAAGACATAATAATATCTTAGATACGGTAGACTCTGTACTTTCTGTTTCTAAAAAGAAAGGAATCATTCACCTTCACGCAGAGGATCAAGCACTTAACGGACAACACTTAACCCTGAACGGGCAGAAAGTTCTGCACTTTGGCACTTGCGGGTACCTCGGCCTGGAACATCATCCGGCCGTGAAACGAGGGGCCATCGATGCCATCGAACGCTATGGTACTCAGTTCCCTATGTCGCGCACCTACATCTCTAACCCTCTGTATAGTAAGTTAGAAAGAATGATCGAAACGATGTACAATGCGCCGGTAGTTATTTCTAAAAATTGTACACTTTCTCATCTCACTACCATTCCCAGCATCATCCACCAATCTGACCTGGTCATTCTTGACCATCAGGTACATGCGAGCGTGCAGGAAGCGGTGAAGAAGCTCCTGAGCCAGGGCGTCACGGTGGAAATGGTGCGGCACAACAACCTGGAGATGCTCGAGGACCGCATCAAAAAGCAGCGAAGCAAGTTTGAGCGCATCTGGTATATGGCGGACAGCGTGTATTCCATGTACGGCGACTTCGCCCCTATCCCTGAGATGATTGCACTGGCTGAGAAATATGAGCAGCTATACCTGTATGTGGACGATGCCCACGGCATGAGCTGGGCCGGCAAGAACGGTACCGGCTATGCCATGAGCCAGATGCCCGATGGGCTATACCGCAAAATGATCCTGACCGCCAACCTGGGGAAGGCATTTGGAGCCTGCGGCGGCTTGTCGCTGTTCCCGAACGAAGAGTGGTATAACAAGGTGAACAACTTCGGAGGGCCGCTCACCTTTTCGGTGCAGATTGAGCCCGCCACGCTAGGCGCCGCGATCGCCTCCGCCAAAATTCACCTGAGCGATGAGATTGTCGGGTACCAGGAGGAGCTGCAGAAAAAGATAGCCTACTTCAACACCCTGCTCAGGCAAACGGACCTGCCCCTGGTACACGAGAGTGAGAGCCCGATCTTCTTCATCGGGACCGGCACCATGGACATGGGCAACTACCTGGTACAGGCCCTGCTCCAGGATGGCATCTACGTAAATCTGGCTACTTTCCCGGCTGTGCCTGCTAAGAACATAGGCGTCCGGATCACCATCTCCCTGACCAACGCTTACGAGGACATCGAGGAACTGGTACACAAGCTAAACGTGCACTTTCACAGGGCGCTGTCCGAAACATACCAAACACTGGCCCATATCCGAAAGGCCTTCAAGTTGGCTGCTCCGACAACAGCAGTCGCAGTGCAGGCTGATTCGGCCGAAACGCCGGGGGCAAATACCGGCACTGTTCTGAATCGCTATACGACCATAGAGGCAATAGATGCCGCGTTGTGGAACAAATACCTGGGGCACAGAGGCATGTTTGACTGGGAAGGCATGCGGTTCCTGGAAGCGTCTTTCCGGGAGAACAAGGAGCAAGAAAACAACTGGGGCTTTAGGTACTACACCGTGGAGGACCCGCAGGGCAAGCCAGTGCTGGTGACTTTTGCGGCTGTGGCCTTGCTCAAAGAAGACATGTTTGCACAGTCTTCCATATCCAGGGCGCTAGAGCGGGAACGGGAGAACAACCCCTATTACCTGACTGCGACGGGCATCGTGCTGGGCACCCTGTTCACGGAAGGCAACCACCTATACCTGGACCGGGAAAGCCCGTATTGGAAAGAGGCGCTGAAAGCCTTGCTGGCAGAGCTGAGCAGCGAACAGGAAGAGCAGAACGCCGGCAGCATTCTGCTGCGCGACCTCGACGCAAATGACCCCGAGCTCGATGAGTTTATGGTGGAGCAGGACTATGTAAAGCTGGACCTGCCTGAGTCCTGCGTGGTGGAAAACCTGAACTGGTCTACAGAAGCCGAATACCGAAAGACGCTCTCCAAGAAAGGGAGAGAAAACTTTGTGCAGAAGATCAAACGCAACGAGCATTTCTATGACGTGGTGGTGAAAGATCGCCTGCCGGAAGAGGAGCTGCTGCATGCGATGGCACTGTTCAAAAATGTGAAGAACAACAACTTTGCGATCAACAACTTTCTGTTCCCCGACAAACTGTTCCACCTTCTCAATGAGAGCGACGCCTGGGAGTTCATCGTGCTCTACATCAAAGCCGAATATTCGATCAACCGGAAGCCCGTGGCAGTAGGATTCTGTCACAAAAATGCCGCCAACGTATACAGTTTCATGCTGATAGGTATGGACTACGACTACCTGATGGAATACGGTGTGTACCGACAGATGCTTTACCAGGTTCTCAAAAGAGCCAATGCGCTGCAATGCGAAAAAGTGAATTTTGGCATATCCGCTACCCTTGAAAAGAAAAAAATTGGCGCGACACCCTACCCCAAAGTAGGCTATCATCAAAGTAAAGATAACTTTACCATGGAGATGATCGGTGCTACTTATGCCGTTGAGAAAGAGTAGGGTTTACCACCTGAAGACTTGTCATTTAAAAATAATTGATCAGTGAAAGTTCTTAAAGAGAGACTAGAGGAAGTCATCACCCTCATAGCGGAAGTCGCCAATGGAAACTTTGATTATAAAATCGAAGCTTCTGAGACGGGCGACGAGATGGATGCCCTGATAGAAGGCATCAGTATGCTCGGGCAGGAGCTCAAAAGCTCTACCGTTTCGAGAGACTTTATGCAGAGCATCTACCAGGGTGTGGTAGACATGCTCCTCATCCTCAACACAGATTTCACGATCCGGAATGTAAACGAATCACTGGAAGAGGCGCTGGGCTATTCGGAAAGCGAACTGCAGGGGCTCCCCCTCTCCAACCTCGTGCATCCGGACTATGCCTTTGCGCTACTCACCCTTGCCGAAGACTGCAAGGTTAAAGGAAAATGCCTCAACAAGGAATTGTTGCTCACGACCAGGAGGAAACAGGAGATTCCTGTTTCCTGTTCCTTCTCTTACCTCCGAAACAACAGGAAAGAAATAGACGGCATCCTGGTCATCGCCAAGGATGTCACCGAGTTTAAGAAAACCGAGAAGGCCCTTCGGAAAGCAAAGCGCAAAGCTGATACCGCCAATGAGGCCAAGAGCAGCTTTCTTTCCAGCATGAGCCACGAGATCCGGACGCCGCTCAACGGCATCATCGGTTTCACAGACCTGTTGCTGGAGACCGAGCTCAACAAAACCCAGTTGCAGTACATCAACCTGATCAAGACATCCGGCAATACGCTCAACAAGCTGCTCAACGACATTCTGGACCTGCACCGGGTGGAGCAAAACAAAATTCATCTGGAGACCATACCTTACAACATCAGGGAAAGCGTTGCCGCTAACCTGGAGTCGTACCGGTTCCTGGCCGAGAGCAAAGGCCTGGTGTTCTCCCTCCACTTTGAGGACTCCATACCCGAGTGGGCCATTGGTGACCCGACCCGCTTCAACCAGATCATGACCAACCTGGTCAGCAATGCCATTAAGTTTACGGAAGAAGGCCAGGTGGACGTACATTTCCGGGCAGAGCAGGAGGAGGACAATGGCTTACTGCTGACAGGCTCCGTGACCGATACAGGTATAGGTATAGCCAAAGACAAGCAGGCCATCGTCTTCAAATCGTTCACCCAGTCGGATCAGTCCACTTCCCGCAGGTATGGCGGCTCGGGCCTTGGCCTGGCCATCAGCAAAAATCTGGCTAAGCTGATGCGGGGAGACATCCAGGTGATCAGCCCGCCACCCGGCCGGAAGAAAGGAGCGATGTTCGTTTTCACGGCCCGCCTCAAGCGCCTTCACCACGAAGAGCCTGCCCACCAGGCCAGCTCCGACGAGACGGCGTTCATGCTGCAGGAGAATACCCAGATACTGGTAGTGGACGATAATGAGATCAATGTGATGCTCCTGCAAGCCGTGCTTGAAAACTTTGGAGCAGTGGTTACGCCGGCCTATACCGGGCAGCAAGCGGTGGATATCGCAGCCTCCAAATCCTTTCAGCTGGTGTTTATGGACATTCAGATGCCAGGTATGGATGGACTGGAAGCTGCTAGCCTTCTCCGGAAGGCTAACTTCAGTGCTCCGATCATTGCCTTCTCGGCCAATGCCTACAGCAGCGACATACAGAAAAGCCTGGCGGCCGGCATGCAGGACCACCTCTGCAAGCCCTTTGAGCAAAGCGACCTGGTCAATGCCCTGAAAAAATGGCTGTAACACTGCTTTGCCCGCCCCCGGCCTAAGGGCTTCTTGCCAATTAGATAGAGGTGGCGAGCAGAAAAAGCGGATGCTATACCTCCATTTTAAAATGAAAAAGCCTCTCCACTGCGGAAAGGCTTTTTCATTTTGTTTCCTGCTCTGAACAGGCACTAACAGATGCTATACCTTTACTTTTTACTTAGCTGGATATAGTTCAGATCGAAGCCGCCCTTCTCTACCTGAACCCGCAGGGTATTTTGTCCTTTCTTCAGACGAACACCTGTCTTGCCAATTGTCTGCCAGTTTGTGGAACTGCCCGTGGCAGGTATAGCTATAGTTCCAGGTATAGCTGCCCCGTTTGCCTGCAGCGATACGCTGCCCGGGTTTTCAGAAGCAATGCGAAGCCCTAGGGAGTAAGTGCCAGCCTTCTGCACCTGTAAGGTATACTGCAGCCATTCACCGGCTTGGGTCCAGCCGATGCCATAGCCATTGGTTACCTCATCCTTGATTGGCAGAATATCCACACCGTCATTGCGGTACGTGCGGCCATGATTCCAGGCTGTGCGCTCTCCACCGGTAGAAATATAATAATTCGCAGTATCCTGATCAAAGTAGGCAATCCCGTTTCTGCCCAGGTCATAGTCTACTGCGAAGATAGTTGCCTTCCCTGTGAGCGTGTGTTTTTTAAAGGGTTTCACTTCGTTTGTTTGTACCTGCCTGAACATGGCATCGATCACATCTTTGTGGTAGCTGCAATTCTCGAGTTTTGTGTTTTCTGCCAGCTGCATCAAGGCTGCAAAGGCTTCCCGCTGGCTGGGTTTAGCGCCTTTGTCACGCCAGTAGTCGATCACTTTCTGGTAACCCAGATTTACTTTTACTTCGAGGGGATTGTTGAAGCCCAGCTTTTTGAGCGGCCACCAGGCCCAGCCGATGTTGTTGCGCTCCAGCAGCGAAATGGCGTCCCGAAACCAGAGGTTGGAGTTTTCACCCGTCTCTCCCAGCCAAATCGGCACGTTGTATTGCTCCCGCATCGCGAGCATGTGCTGAATAGAGGCCTGATCGTTGTAGTTCCAGTACTTATGGAAGCTGAGCATCATGTTCTTGTCCCAGGGCGGCAACATGCCGGCGTAGTTGTTTCCCCAGCAATTGCCTTCTATGATGATGATGTGCCTGTTGTCTACTTCCCGGATAGCTTTTGTAATTTCTTTCTGCAGTTTAAGCAGGGGCGCATTCACCTTCTCGTTACAGCCGTTTTTATCCTCCGCATTCTGAAAACCCCAATTCGGCTCGTTGATCACATCGTAGCCCCCGATCCAGGGTTCGTTGGCGTAGCGCTCGGCCAGTTTGCGCCACAGTGCAATGGTCTTTTGCTGGTTGGCTTCGCTTTCCCAGAGAGATGGCTTTTTGGGATCACGGTCGGCGATGGCATTGTCGTTGCCCTGCCCGCCGGGTGCGGCATGCAGGTCCAGAAACAGGTATAGGTTGTTGGCTTTGCACCAGGCGAGCAAACTATCGGTCATGGCAAAGCCCTTCTCATGCCAGGTATGCTGCCCTTTTACGGGTTCTTCCTCTACAGGCAAGGTATAGAGGTTGTAGTGCATCGGTAGCCTGACTGAGTTGAATCCCCAGGCCGCCATCGAATCAATGTCAATTTTGCGGGTATGGTTGGCAAGCCAGGCATCGTAAAACTGCTGTGTTTTTTCAGGGCCTACCAGTTCCGCTACCTTGCTCCGGATCTCGCTCTGTGTGCCGGCTGCTCCGGAAAGCTGCAGCATGTAGGGTTCCTGCAGCATCCAGCCTCCGAGTCCCATGCCACGCAACAAGACCTCCTCGCCCTGCTCATTCACGATCCTTTTCCCGTCCGTTTTCAGGAACCCCTGCCCCATTCCTTCCTGAGGAACGAGTAACAAGAGCAGGAAAGACCAGTACCAGCTGCTGCGTAATTTTTTGATCATTTTCTTCCGGATTTAGTTTTTACAGGATTTTTCGCTCTTGTGATAATACCCATGGGCGGCCTGCCTCTACAATATATTGTTTAACTTATACATTACAAAAAACTTCGGTGTCGCGGGCGGCGCTGAGATCACTACGGTCATCTGATTCGTACACCATTACGGGAGGATGAAGAAGCATGAGGAGAGAGACTTATGTAGGGGTGCTGCTGCTATGGCTGTTCGTGCCTTTCCTCAGCCTGGGACAAAACCGGAGCTGGGAGATAGGTATAGCGGGCGGAGCTGTTCACAATTTCCGAACTCCTTTGCGTATACAGCAGCATGATTTCGAGACCATCCGGCTGGATGCCCGTTACCGCACAGAACCCTTCAACCCACCGGTATACTACGACATCCGGGTGAGTACCTGGAAGGAGGCAAGAGGCTGGGAACTGAAGTTGACGCACCACAAGCTCACCCTGCGCAACAACCCACCGGAAGTACAGCGTTTCTCCATCACGGACGGCTTCAACCTGCTCACATTAAACCGGCTTTGGCAGTACAAAGGCTTCATCTGGTCGGCTGGCGGCGGCCTTGTGGTCACGCACCCCGAGTCTACGATCCGCAACAAGCATTTCCCCGAAAACAGGGGTATTCTGAATAAGGGTTACTATGTATCCGGCCCCACGCTGGTAGCAGCCGTGTCCAAACGTTATTATGTGGCAAACAGGTGGTTTGTGTTCGGAGAAGGCAGGGCCACTGCCTCGTATGTGCAGGTGCCGGTAACAGACGGAGAAGCCAGGGTGACGAATGTGGCCTTACATGCCCTGGCAGGTATAGGGTTTAAGCTGAACCGGACACTCCTTCACTAGGTAAAAGACACTCAACAAGTTAAAGTCAAAAAACGTAAAAATCCATATAGAAGTATGTGTTAAATCAACATTCACAAAAGCCATGAACGAAACAGAATATAGAACCCGCGGCAACTGGAATGAGCTGAAGGGTAAGATGAAACAAGCGTACGGTGACCTGACCGATGACGACTTCACTTATGATGAAGGCAAAGAAGACGAGTGGCTGGGCAGGCTTCAGCAAAAGACCGGCAAAGCGAAAGGTGATCTGAAAAGATGGATCGATTCTTTATAAGAAGTTAAAAAGCAAAATCTTCCTTATCTGGCTGCAACCCAGATAAGGAAGATTTTTTGTTTCGTTCAAACGAAAAGAGGAAATTCATTCAGGCAATTTCAACCACTCAAGCCCCTCCCATTCCGATAAGAAATACTGTGTCTCAAAGTAAGGAGTCGATTCCTTTACCCGGGCATCTAATGTTTCATTGGTGTGCTGTTGCAGAAAATTGGTGGAAGATATGATCGCCAACTTTTTAAGGTTTATCTGAGAAAATACCTCAACGGAAATTTCTGCCAACCATCCCTGATCATCCATCGTCAGAACCCCCATGCGCTGGTTGTTTACCAGCAGTTTCTCCTGCTTATGGGCTAATAGTATCTTCCGGGTCTCTTCAATTCCAACGCGATATTCCTGGCTGCGCACTGTTCTTAACCAGCGAACAATCAGGATCCCATTTTGCTGATCAAGCGTTATCTCCACAAAGCTAACTTTAAGCAGTATTATGTTATTGATGTGCTTACAAGGGATAAAGTTACTACGCATACAAAGCTCCTTTCTTCAGGAGAACACAATATAAAAAAAATACGCTATACTTCTAGTGCTTAGCAGCAAACCAGTACTTGTTCATTACTCCTCTTTCTCTAACCTGAGCAGCTAAAAGCAAAAAAGCACTTACATCCTTTCAGACATAAGTGCTTGATTTTGAAGTGGGCCCACCTGGAATCGAACCAGGCACCTACTGATTATGAGTCAGTTGCTCTAACCGAATGAGCTATAGGCCCGTTCCCTTCTTAAAAACCCTTTTAGAAAGCGCTTTCTTTGATTTGGGAGTGCAATTCTACATATTTGTACTGACAATTTCAAATTCAATACAAAAAAAATTCGTGGATCTGACTAGCGTAAAAAATATCATATTCGACCTCGGCGGGGTCATTATCAACCTCGATTACGACAAAAGCATACGGGCACTGGAGCAGTACTGCCCCAATGGCCGCTCCATCGAATATAGCCAACGAGCACAGTCCCAGATCTTTGACCTGTTTGAGACGGGCAATGCTGGTCCGGAAGAATTCAGGAACGAACTGCGACAGGCTTATCAACTGGAGGCAACGGATGAGCAGATTGACGCCGCCTGGAATGCCATGCTGCTCGATATTCCGGCAGAAAGAATTGAGCTGCTGCGCGAGCTGGGCAATAAATACCGCATTTTCCTGCTGAGCAATACCAATGCCATCCACATGAAACGCTTCAACGAGATGGTGGAGCACAGCTTTACCATACCTAGCCTGGACTCGCTTTTTGAACAGACTTACTACTCGCACCTCATCGGGCAGCGCAAACCGGATGCCATTGTGTTTGAGCAGATCCTGGAACAGAACGGGCTGAAGCGCGAGGAGACCCTTTTCATCGACGACAGCATTCAGCACATTGAGAGCGCCAATAAAATAGGCCTTCAAACGCTCTTCCTGCAGCCTCCGCTCACCATCAACCAGGTATTCAACGATGTTATTGTCTAAGCAGCAGCGCAGGTATAGCCTGCACCTGCTGCTTTTCTGCCTGACGCTGGTGACCACAACCATTGCCGGAGCGGAGTGGCGTCTGGGCAGACTGTTCTTCCTGGGGCCGGAAGGCTTTTCAGGCACCGGCACCTTTACCTGGGCAGAGCTGGCAGCCGGACTATACTTTTCGCTGCCTTTTCTGGGGGTGCTCACGGTGCATGAGTTTGGCCATTATTTCACGGCCAAACATTACCGCACGGACGTGTCACTCCCGTACTACATTCCGCTTTGGTTCGGTATCACCTCTACGATCGGCACCATGGGCGCCTTTATCCGGATCAAAAGCCGCATTTTCTCCCGGCAGCAGTTCTTCGATATAGGTATAGCAGGTCCGCTGGCTGGCTTTGTAGTGGCTATTCCGCTGCTTTTTTATGGCTTCACGCACCTGCCGGAGCCGGAGTACATCTTCTCTATTCATCCTGAGTACCAGCAATACGGTCTGGACTATGCGCAGCATGTATACCAGGCGGAAGGGAATTTTTCCTTGGGAAGAAACCTGCTGTTCGTGTTTTTTGAGCGGTTTGTCGCCGATCCGGCCTTATTACCAAACCAATACGAGGTCATTCACTATCCGCTGTTGTTTGCCGGCTACCTGGCCCTCTTCTTTACAGCCCTCAACCTGCTGCCCATCGGCCAACTGGATGGCGGGCACGTGCTCTATGGCCTGATCGGCTACAGGCGCTTCAATCAATTAAGTCCTATTTTCTTCAGCCTCTTCATCGTCTACGCCGGATTAGGTATTGTATCGCCTCACGCCGAGCCGCTATGGGCGGATGAGCTGCTGGTCGTGTATGTACCCTTTGTTTTCTGGGCCTTCCGGGGGATATTTCACAGCAACCGCACCGGCTTCCTGGCAGCACTGGCCATGTTACTGCTGCAGTATAGCCTGAGTGAGACATTTCCGGAACTGGCAGGTTACATCTGGGTATGGCCGGCGTATGTGCTCTACCTGTTTTTTGTACTGGCGCCCGCCACGCCCAAGCTTCGCTATACGCTATACCTGGTGCTCGTCGTATTGGCCTCACAGGTGCTGACCTCATTCGTATTCCCGGCTGTGGATGGCTACAGTGGCTGGCTGCTGTTCGGTCTGCTACTGTCGCGGCTGATGGGAATCTTCCACCCCTCCTGCCCCAACGAAGCACCACTTACGCCAGGAAGGAAAGTATTGGGTATACTGGCTTTCGTTATCTTCCTACTCTGCTTCAGCCCCAGTCCGTTTATTATTGAGTAAGCGGGTGCGTGTTAATTGTCAGAATCAGGATTTACAGGATTAGAAGATTTACAGCTTTTCACATATACCGAGTCCAACCACCCCTGCCCCTCCTTGTCTAAGGAGGGAAGCCTACCATTACAGTTTGAGAGTTAC
>NZ_JSYF01000627.1:0-2921 GCF_054824225.1 Pontibacter sp. HJ8 | reverse complement strand
ATCTCTGCACGAGCAGGTATAGCTGGCAGGTATATTTGATAGGTATAGCAAGGCATACTTACTACTGTTTTTACAAAGCAGCAGCTTCTGCCAGGTGCACTTACTGGCGCTCCACTGTTTGAGCGTTCAGCGAGTTTGGAGCGTCTTGACTTTTTTGCTTACTTTTTTTGTCAAGAAAAAAAGTGAGGCCCCACCGGCCAGGTGAAGCGATGAAACAATGTCAGGTTGAAGTCTGGAAGAGCCGCAGCTACACAGCAAAGCAGGATACGAGCTGCAAGCTCGCACCAGCACAGGGCAACAGCTTAGCTTCAATGCAAAAGCCAACTTTTGAAAGTATGAATGGGCCAGAGGCCCCTCTATAGCAGACACGAGCGGGGACGCTCGCGCCATGATGATGAGAGTGGGAAGGCACAAAAAACCCTCCCCTGTTTCGAAGGGAGGGTCGAATGAAGTAAAAAGACAGGAAAAGGTTTTACTGACCGTTGTAAGCCATGATGCCACCCAATAAGTTACGTACCTGACTGAAACCCTGCTGCTGCAGGAACTGCTTGGCGGTGGCAGAGCGCATACCTGAGCGGCAGTGCACAATCAGTTCCTGGCCTTTGTAATCCTCTAACTCATCAAGGCGCTGTGGCAGTGCACCCAAAGGTATATTCTGCGCACCGGAAATATTTGTTTCCTGATGCTCCCAATCTTCCCGTACGTCTATGATAACCGGGGTTTCTCCTTTGGCAAGACGCTCCTTCAATTCTTCTACAGTTATGTCTGTTGTAATCATGGTTTAGTTAGAATAAGTTTGGTGGTGAAAGTATGCTTATCTGTTTCAATACGGATCGAATAAAGGCCGGGTGCCAGCTGCGGCAGCTGAACAGGTGAATTACCCACCGAAGCCTTTTGGTTGAAAACTGCTCTGCCTGTGACGTCATATACCGTAAAATGCCGGTAGTCGCCCTTGAAGTAAAGCGTACCTGTCGACGGATTAGGGTATACCTGCACCCGCTCGTCAAGTGGTATATCTTCGAGTCCCAGGGCCTGTCCTGTCATCACGGGGCGCATCATCACAGCACCCTCCACAGAGGTATCTTCCAGCCAGCCATTCACAGAGCTAAAAAGGAAACGCCGGCCGGTAGCACGCTCATTCCGGTCAAAGCCGATGTTGAGAAAGGTAGTACCCGGCTGACTCCAGCCCATAAAAAAGCTACCTTCCACTGCTACCGGCGCTGTCAGCTCTACTTCGTAGAACGTATTCAGCTCCTCGGTATACTGCACCTGGAAAACCTGCTCGTGCAGGGTACGTCCCGGAATCTCATTCTCATTGGCCCAGATCTTAAAGGTGATGGATGTGTTGCGAAGCATATTGCCTACAAGCGGGAAGTATACCCGGAAAGCGCGCACCTGGTCCGGCAGGCTCAGGTCAAACCGCTGGCCTACCTGGGTGGCGCCGGAGGAGGATACAAAGCTGAAACCTTCTTCAGCGGTACCGTCGTCGTAGGCGTAGTAATCGGCAAACTGGGTGGTGCGGTAGGTGCTGTCGTTGGCCCGCTGCTGCGCATTCTGCTCTTTTGTATCCAGGATGAAACCGTGCTGCAAGGCAAAGCCGTCCTGGGCAAGGTTCAGATTGGAGACGCGCGGTGTGCCCTTTACTTCAAACTGGCGCACCAGCCCCGGCAAAAGCCCCTGCTCACGAAGGAAAGTGTCGGCAGCAGTTGTGCCCGCTCTTTGGATAAACCCACGCCAGGCAATGGCTCCCGGCATTTCGCCCAGGTTATTGACGGTAGCAGTCACTTCTTCGCTCAGATTCCCTGCCGGATCGGCCAGAAATTGGCGGGCGGGCATGGAGGTATAGCTTTTGAGCAGCGGCGATACGCCCCGGCTGATCCCGATATCGCGGGTAGTGTTCTGCCCTTTGCGGCGGTTCCGGTCCAGCTCCACATAGTCCAGGTTCCAGACATCGAGTATGCCATTGCGGATACCCTCGCTTCGAAACCGGAATTGAAAATCGTTATGGAAAAAGCGCTGCTCTTTCAGCGCCACAAACACCTGCGCAAAGACGGTCACCTCTCCTACCCCTGCCTGCTGCCATACGGGCTGCCAGGCTCCTGCGGCATCTTTGAACTCCAGCTGCAGGAAACGGTTGTTGGTGCTCGTGCGATCCGGCACGTTGCCCAGGCCACCTGACTGCCAGTAAAAACTCAGGTATACCGAGTCCGCAGGATTGAGGCCGCCCAGCAGAATGGGCTGCGACGTGAGGGTGTCGGTCGGTCCGGCGTTGTTGGCGCCATAGGCTATACCTTGTGCATTCAGTCCGTCAAAAGACGCCACGTTCCGGGTAATCGGTTCCAGCCCGAAACGGCTGTTCACATACACGCCACCGTTTACCCAGCGATTTGGGTCGGGCGTAATGGTAACAGCAGAGAAATCGTCAAAAAAAGGAAGGGATTGCGCAGCGGCTCTCAGGCGTAATGCAGTGTGGGCGGTTGTGGATTGCAGTTGTGGCTGGCGCTGCTGTTCGTGCTGAAGGGGTGTCAGGATGACCTGGGCCATGGCACCCATACAACAGCAGAGAAATAGAATGGTAAGCGCCAGTGTAATTCTCATAGGGGATGATGTTGAAAAATCGCCTGCCTGCTTCCGTAGCAGACAGGCGATTTCTGATTAGTCTATACCTTGTACAGGCTCTTCACCTGCTACCCATAGGTCTACCAGTTCTCCTACCCGGATCTTGGCTCCTACTTCGGCGATCGGACGCTGCCGCACCACGCTTCCGTCAGCTTTACCTGTTCCGGGCACATAGATGATATTGCCGATCTGCAAGCCCTGTCCTACCAGTAACACCGATGCTTCATCCAATGGCATATCGATCACGCTCGGTATCTCAAATTCTGTGTTGCCCAATCCATCCCCTACGTGCAGGTCTACAA
>NZ_JSYF01000626.1:0-2476 GCF_054824225.1 Pontibacter sp. HJ8 | reverse complement strand
CCCAATAATTTTATAAATCTCAAAATAATCCCGAAATTATTACCCAACAGGTCAGCGCAAAAAAATATCAAAAAAGCGGGCAACAAAATGAGTAGAAAGGCCCGGAAATTGCGTTACCTAGTTAAATTATTTATCAATTCATGCACTTTTAAAGCCAGAAGGGCCTTAGGCGCCAGAAACCTCTAACTTTGGGCATCATGACGCAGCTATTCAAGCTCTCCAATCTGACTAAGTTTATAGTTCGGTTTGTTCAGATCATCATCGTTTTCCCGATGGCGGTCCTTATTAGTTTCTATCTTCCCCCGATCAGCTTCATTGACTATGAGCTGAACTTCCTGCTGTGCGTTATACTGGCAGCGATCGTTTCGGTCATTATCACGACCATCAACCAGAAGCTGATCCTGCTCCTGTTCGTGGGCATCATGGGGGCCATGTTCTTCAACAGCACCTTCGACGACTATACAGTCGAAAACCTCTACTCTGACTACAATGCCATGCTGGTGAACATGACCAGCAACTCCAGCAAGGTGTCTTATTTCAAGCCTGTCCGGGGTACTTATTTCCAGGAGCGGCGCGTGCGGAGCGCGATGCAACCCACTCATCCTGCCGTTCGCGCATTTGGAGTGGAGAACTCTACCCGCTTTTTTCACGATGAGTATTACCGTAAGTATGGGAAGATGGTACGCTATTTCTCACTCTTCAAGCATGTGCGCAATAACTGGCGCTACGTCAACGATCCGCTGGGGCTGGATTATTACTCCCCGCCTACCGAAAGCGTGAAGCTGCTGGCCGGCGACTGCGACGATTACGCCATCCTGATGGCCTCTTCTATCATGGCGATCGGCGGCGAAGCCCGTATCGTTATTTCCCCGAACCACATGTACACGGAGGTGAAGATGGGCACTGTGGAGGACCTGGACAAGGTGAGTTATGCGGTGCGCTCCCTGTTTCCGGATGAGGTAACAGGTGGCAAGATCCATTTTCATGAGACCAACGGGGAACTCTGGATCAACTTCGATTATACCGCCGGCTATCCGGGCGGACCATTTCTGGAGCCTGAGCTCTACAGCGTGATCAACTTTACCAAGTCCTGAGTTGATCCCTCGAAAGGTATCCAGCTTATTTGCTAAATATATCGTACAATTGCAACAGCCGCTTGATTAGCGGCTGTTTATTTTATATACTTATCCTCACAGAATAAAACGAAAAAAGATATGCCCAAGATCCTGATCATAGATGACGAGCGGGCCATCCGCAGTACCCTGAAGGAGATATTGGAGTTTGAGAATTACAACGTAGATGAGGCCGAAGATGGCATCAAAGGCCTGCAACAGCTCGGAAAAACCAGGTATGACGTGGTGCTCTGCGACATCAAAATGCCCGGTATGGATGGCATAGAGGTACTGGAAAAGGCCATGGAGCTGACTCCTGATACGCCCTTTATCATGATCTCGGCCCATGGCACCATCGACACAGCGGTGGAAGCCACCAAAAAAGGCGCTTACGACTTCCTCCAGAAGCCACCGGATCTGAACCGCCTGCTGGTATCGGTCCGCAATGCCCTCGACAAATCGAACCTGGTGACGGAGACAAAGATCCTCAAGAAGAAGATCTCGAAAACCTATGAGATGGTGGGCTCTTCGCCGGCTTTGGGACGTGTCAAGCAGGCGATAGAGAAAGTAGCCCCTACGGATGCCCGGGTACTGATCACGGGACCAAACGGATCGGGAAAGGAGCTGGTAGCGCGGGCTATACATGAGCACAGCAACCGCAGCAACGGACCGTTGATAGAAGTAAACTGCGCCGCTATACCGAGCGAGCTGATCGAGAGTGAACTGTTTGGCCATGAAAAAGGCTCCTTTACCTCAGCGGTAAAGCAACGTATCGGCAAGTTTGAGCAAGCCAATGGCGGCACCCTCTTCCTCGACGAAGTGGGCGATATGAGCTTATCGGCTCAGGCCAAGGTGCTGCGTGCCCTGCAAGAGCACAAGATCACCCGTGTCGGCGGTGACAAAGACATACAGGTGGACGTGCGGGTCGTAGCTGCAACCAACAAAAACCTGCTGGAGGAGATCGAAGCCAGGAACTTCCGCGAAGACTTGTACCATCGCCTGGGTGTTATCCTGATCCACGTGCCGCCGTTGAATGAACGCCGGGAGGATATACCGGACCTGGTCCAGAAGTTTCTGCAGGATATTGCAAACGACTACGGTAACAAGCCCAAAGTCATTACATCGGATGCGCTGGAGTATCTCAAAACGCTTGACTGGCGTGGGAATGTGCGGGAACTGCGAAACGTGGTGGAGCGACTCGTCATTATGAGTGGGCAGGAGATCACGCTGGATGATGCCAAGGCTTATGCCAGACCTGTGGTTGCTTGATTAAAATTAGATTCATTTACTAAACACAAAGTGCCCTGATTGTAATCATGGCACTTTGTGTTTAGTATACCTATACCTATACCTATACCTATACC
>NZ_JSYF01000625.1:0-446 GCF_054824225.1 Pontibacter sp. HJ8 | reverse complement strand
AGAAACTTACAATGCCTGTTCAGCCCGCTGCCCCGGAAGTCCCGGGCCAGCCAGGTCCAGCCTATTTCGAGTCGTTTATCTTTTTCTGAAACGTTACCATACGCTGTGCTTCCTGCTATTTGCCCGGTTGCCTTATCCACAATCACAAAGGTATAGCGTTGCCCGACCTCTCTGTCCCTGCGGGCTGCTTGTGTCCAGGCTTCGAGCTCCTGCCGGTTGCTGATGCGGCTGATCATGTAGCGCCAGATTTCTTCATCGGGTGCAATAGTTTGCAGCTGCTCTATGTCCCCGGGCTCGAAAGGGCGGAGCAGGACGCGCTCATCTTCTAGTAGGATCTCCTGGCTGAAATTCATGGGTGATGGATCTATAAGTTCTGTGCACTAATCCGGAAAAGCAGGCCTCCCGGGACCTGGACATAAAAGTGCTGTAAAAAAATTATTTATGAA
>NZ_JSYF01000087.1:0-18949 GCF_054824225.1 Pontibacter sp. HJ8 | reverse complement strand
TTATATTTTACAGGGCTGCTCACTTTCCAGGCAGCTGCCCAAACCAGCATAGTTGCTTTCAATTCCTCCTGGAAGTACCTCGACAACGGCACCAATCAAGGCACAGCCTGGAGGGCAGCTTCTTTCAGCGACGGAAGCTGGAAGACGGGCAACGGCAAGTTTGGCTACGGAATCAGTGACGCGGCAACGCGGATAAACTTCGGGCCAAATGCCAAAAAGAAGTACATCACCACCTACTTCCGGAAAAGTATCTCCCTGGCTGACCCCTCAATTTACAGCTCCTATACAGCCAAAGTGAAACGCGACGACGGGGTGGTGGTGTATGTAAACGGAACCCAGGTATATCGCAACAACCTGCCTTCCACCGCCATTACCTATACCACACTGGCCACAGAGGCAAATGACAATGGAAGTGTTTCCCAATCTTTTACCATCAACCCTTCTGCCTTTATTAAGGGAACCAATGTAATTGCCGTTGAGGTCCATCAGGCAAAGGCCACCACCCCGGACATGGCTTTTGACCTGGAACTGGTAGGAACCTTAGCTTCTCCGCCCCCTGCCCAGTACACCCTGACAGTGACTACAGCTGGGAGTGGCACGGTCAGCAAGAGCCCCAACCAAACTTCCTATGCCTCCGGCAGCACCGTGAGCCTGACGGCCACACCCGCTTCGGGTTACCAGTTCGCCGGCTGGAGCGGGGATGCCTCAGGCAACACTAACCCGCTGACGGTAACTATGACCGGCAACAAAGCCATTACGGCCAACTTCACCGCAGTTCCGGCACAGTACAGCCTTGCAGTGAGCACGAATGAAGGCGGCACAGTAACGAAAGATCCGGATCAAGCAAGCTATACTGCGGGCACAACAGTGAAGCTGACAGCTACTCCGGCGTCGGAATACCAGTTTTCGGGATGGAGCGGCGACGCCTCTGGAAACATCAATCCGTTGATAGTGACCATGGAGGGAAACAAAGCCATTACGGCCACTTTCACTGCACCTCAGGACCAAACTCCTCCAACAGTTGTTAGCATGAACCGGCAAAGCCCTACGACCGAGACGACCAGTGCCACCTCGCTCACCTACCGCACCACCTTTTCGGAGCAGGTGAAGGGCGTTGACCCAGCGGACTTCACGGCGACGTCCGTATCTGGCACGGTGGAAGGTGCTGTGGGCACAGTTACAGCCGTAGGCACGACAGGCAGCACTTACGATGTGACTGTCAACTCTGTCTCGGGGGAAGGAACTTTACGGCTCGATCTGAAAAGCAGTGGAACGGGCATTACCGATATGGCCGACAACGCCATCAACGGAGGCTATACCAGTGGCCAGAGCTATGTCATCTTTATTCCGGACCAGACGGCTCCCAGTGTAGTTAGCATCAGCCGCCAGGATCCTGGTGAGGAAACCACCAGTGCAGCTTCGGTAGTTTTTCGGGCTACCTTCTCAGAAGAGGTGAGCGGAGTGGATGCGAAAGACTTTACCGTCACGGCCGCCTCCGGCTCAGTGAGCGGCACCTTGGCTACTGGCGCTGTGGTCAGGGCAGGCACCAATGGTACAGCCTACGATGTAACGGTTAGTTCAATCAGCGGCAGCGGCTTGCTGCGGCTAGACCTAAACAACAGCGACACGGGCATTTCGGACAAGACTGGTAACCCTATCAGCGGGGGTTACACCAGCGGGGAGAGCTATAATATAGTGTCTGTCGCTGATCAAACATCCCCTTCTGTGGTGAGCATCAACCGTCAAAACCCTACCTCCGAGACTACCAGTGAAACCACCCTCACCTTCAGGTCCACCTTCTCCGAAGGGGTGACAGGTGTGGATGCAGCAGATTTCGCCGTCACAACCACCGGAACAGCAGCCGGATCTGTTGGCTCTGTTGCGGCAGTAGGTACTAATGGAAGCGCCTATGACGTCACTGTCAGTGCTGTTTCCGGAGAGGGGACTGTTCGTCTGGACCTCAAGAGCAGTGATACGGGTATTACAGACGCAGCCGAAAACGTAATCACGGAGGGCTATACCGGCGGGCAAACCTATACCATTGTTATTGCTGATCAAACACCACCTCATTTGGTCAGCATCAACCGCCAGGACCCCAGCACGGAAACTATCAGTGCCACTTCGGTAACCTTCCGTGCTGATTTTTCAGAGCAGGTAACAGGCGTGGACGCTTCCGACTTTGCGGCTACCACCGTCTCAGGCACAGTTAGCGGCACTTTGCCCGGCAATGCGGTCACCCCGGCAGGCTCGACTGGCACAAACTACTATGTGACCGTCAGCCAGATCAGTGGCAGTGGTACTTTAAGGCTGGATCTGAAGAACAGCGGAACCGAAATTGCCGATGTAGCCGGTAACGCCATCAGTGGGGGCTACACCAACGGGGAAACTTATACCATTGAGCAGGCTTCCCCTCCTCCCCCCACAGAATCCCCCAAGATCTTGTATTATGAGGGGTTTGAGAGCGGGACTGGTTTCTCCGGTATGAATATTCAAACAAGCACTGCTTATGGTTTCAATGTGGTAGGTAACCCAACTTATGAAAAGATAAGGGTAGGACGTTGGGAACTGAGAGCCGGGGATCCACCTGCTTCTAACGGAACACGAGCAGAGGTACTTTTTTCAGAGGCCCTGGCACAGCAGGAAACGTGGCACTCCTTTGTAGGTTATTTCCCTTCAGAGGATAACCTGATCGATACCGACGATGAAGCCTTCAATCAGTGGCACCAGGGAAGCAGCTTCGGGCAGCCTATGATGACGTTCAGAACCGAAAATGGCCGTTTTGAGGTACTTAGGCGGTTGCCTGACGGAAGTAAGAAGGTCTACTACATCCTGGGTTCGATCATCTACGACCAATGGGTGCATTTTGTACTTCACATCAAGCAGCACCTCACAGACGGTATTATGCAGGTCTGGATAAACGGAGAGCTTAAAATGGACTACCATGGCCCTACTATGTTCAACGGTCCGATTGGCAGGTGGAAGATGGGGATTTACAAAAGTAGCTGGAACAACGGAGCCACGACAAATTCTATTAAGCGGGTGTGGTATGTGGATGAGGTCAAAGTTGGCAATGCTGCCTCCACATTTGACAGCATGAAGCCTGTTTCGGGAAACAACATCAGACTCCTAGGCACAAGCACTCAAAGTATCCTGGCGGATATGCCCCCACCAACTGAAGAACAAGCCGAGACTTTTAAAATAAGTCCTACTCTGGCAAAACGAGGCTCTACAGTCACTATCAGAGTAAGTGATGCCACAACAAGTGAAATCCTTGTTTCAGATGTTAGTGGCCGTACCCTCTATACTTCGAAGTTTACAGGCGCTACCACTATAGAGACAACAGACCTACCCAGTGGCATGTACTTCATCAGCTTTTTGGACAAGAAGCATTCCAAAAAGCAAAAGTTCATTGTTACTGATTGATTCCCAAGCCTTGACCAACCTGTTCAGGCTTAACGCTAAGCATTGCCTTTACATTTTTCCTGCTAAAGAATGAAGGAGAGTGTAGCGGCAATGCTTCGTGCTTGAAAATACCGCTTGCTTCGTTTCTCTACTATCAGTTTACATCTGAGCATTACCAATAATGACCCTATAGCAGCGATTAGCCTCTAACCTGCACAAGTTACGGCTCCTCCTACCTGGCCTCGTCAGCTGTTTTGGTGATACCGGCCGAACTGCCTATCTTCAGCGGTCCAACCCAAGAAAACCTGAATTGATGAAGAACCTGCTACCCCTATTATCCCTCCTATTCCTGTTTACCTCCTGCACACAGCAAACACCACAGGCAAGCACCGGCACTGCCCAACAAAGCACGGCAGACCTGGTGCAACAGCAGCCACAGCACCCGATCAGCGCTACGCAACAGGCATTTTATTCCGATCTCAGCAAGCTCTGTGGCAAAAGCTTCAGAGGTACGACCGTATTCCCGACCGATGACAAAGACCCGTTTGCGGGCAAAGAACTGACCATGCACGTACAGGCCTGTTCCGACACGACTATCCGTATCCCTTTCCATGTGGGCGAGGACAAATCCAGAACGTGGATGATACGCCAGATGGAAGAAGGGCTGCAGCTGAAGCACGACCACCGCCACGAGGATGGCACACCCGATGCCGTGACCATGTATGGCGGCATTGCCCTGGCAGCAGACAAGGCCGGCGAAATGCGCTTTCCGGCCGATGCGTACACTACTCAGCTTATACCTGCCGCCGCTACCAACGAGTGGACCCTGGCGCTCAGCCCGGATGGCAAAACGTTTAGCTACATCCTCAAGCGGGACAACCAGCTCCGCTTCCGCGCCGACTTTGACCTGACCAAGCCACTCTAAATACACCTTGTACCTCAAAGCAAAAGAGCTGAAGCTGCAGTAGCTTCGGCTCTTTTGCTTTGAGGCTGGCGGGTAAGTATCAGCTCTTGGTTAATCTTCTCTTCAGCATCTGGTAGTCGAGGTAGTAGAGCACTTTGACGGACAGGCTGTTGGTTTGCGGGCCGGTGATGGTGTTGGTAAAGTTTTCATAATACCGGGGCACGATCCGGTTATTCCCTTCCAGCATCGCATTCTTCCAGACGATGCTGATCTCACTACCCGGGGCAAACCACCAGGAGTACACCATGTCGATGTTGAAGGAGTTGAAGTTCACGTTGTGATTGGGTTTTTCTTCACCGGCATAATATCCTTCCGGGTACGTATCGGCTGCCAGGCTACCGTCCTGCCCCAATAAAAAGAAACGGCTGTATTCTGCCTTGGACCAGTAGTGGCGCGCGCGCAGCGAAACTGACATGCGGTTATTGAAAATATAGGAGCCGCTCAGTGTGTTGGTAACAGTATTCACATCCCGCATCCCGAATATGATCTTGTGTTCCTTCCCTGTTTCTTTCGCTTCGGTAAAGTGGGTGGCATAGCCCATGTCGTCCCGCTTTATGTTGCGGCTGTAGCCATAGGAAAAGGAAAGCTTGTCGTTGACGCGGTAGCGCGGACCAATAAAGAAGTTAAAATTCTCGCGCTCGTGCTCATTAAAATGACGGTAGCTCAGTTCCACATCCAGCGCTAGCTTTTTGCGGTAGTCGGTGGAGACCCAACCGCCGATGTTGGCGTTGGTCGGATAGGTATAGTACCTGCCTCCCACGCGCGGCTCAAAAAAGTCGTAGGTCTTCACGGGTTCCAGGTTGAAGGAGACCCCGGCGTTGAAGAAATTCTTGAAGGTACCATTTGCATTGCCATAGATCATGAAGTTCTGGAAAGCATCGGGCTTATACCTGCGGCTATAGGTGGCACCGAGGTTCGTGTAGAGGTTGAGCATCTTCCAGAACGGCTGGTACACGTTGTAGACAAAGTACAGGTCCTCGTCCATGCTGTTGTTGGTGAAGTTGATCCCCATGTCATTCGGATCATAGGTATCTGTCTTGACAGCATGGGTATAGTTGAACTGGAAGTTGCCGCTTACCTTGCCGAAGCCCACATTGTACATATGTCCCAGCCGGGTATCTTCTGTAAAGTAGCGCTGGCTCAGGGCCGCCTTGCCATTCACCGCATACTTGTTGCTTTTATTGGCAAACCGGAACAGCATACCGGTCAGGTTGGCGTCGTAGGTGCTGCCCTGCCGCATCACGCTGGTGTTGATCAGGGTCACGTAGGAGTTGTTCTTCAGCGACTGGTCAAACACGGCAATGTTGTAGTTGGTCAGCGGCTGTGTTTCTTTCCGGAACCTGTTGCCCAGGCTGTCTTCCAGGACAGCATGCTGCCTTCCGACCACGGCATTGAAGATACCGATCCCCAGGCCCGACTGTGTGCGGCCCGATACTTTCGTACCGTTGAGCATTCTCGTCTCCCGCGGGTTTTCGATGACGGTGTTGCCTAACTTCTTCTCCGCGTCCTCATCCAAGTAGTTGATCGGCTTGCCACCTATGCGCCGCGAATACAGAAAATCGCCCTTGTTGAAGAGCTCGGTGCCTTCCATAAAGAAGGGACGGTTCTCGTTGAACTGCACCTCAAACGGCGACAGGTTGAGCACCTGGTTGTCGGACTGCACCTGGCTGAAATCCGGGATCAGCGTCATGTCCAGCGTGAAGGCATCGTTGATGCCATACTTCACATCCATGCCGCCACTGAAGTTGAAGTTGTCTTTGTAGGAGGTGTGGCCCTGCTCATTCTGGTAAGGATACTTCTCGGCATACCCCGACACATAGGGCGTCAGGGACAGGCGCAACGGAGCTTCCACATTCTGTATACCGGTCAGCTTTCCCCACTGGTTGACGAAGCCATCGATCGCTGGGTCCACGTGGTTCCAGAAGTAGCCCTTGCGCGTCGATTGCCGGTTGCGCATGAAGTTGAGCCCCCAGAGCTGCTCGGGCTTGTTACTGAAGCGCAGCGCCGAATACGGTATTTTCATCTCGGCCACCCAGGTGTTGCCCTGCAGGGTGGCGTTGCTCTCCCACACCGCGTTCCAGCTGAAATCTTCGCCATTGGAGGAGTAACGGGCATCGAGCTGCACCCCGGCAGGCGTCGTAAAGAAGGCAAAACCGTTTAGCTGGTCATTGTAGGTGTCGAAAAAAACGCCGAAAAAGTCCGTGTTGCCTATATCGTCGCGTTTGCCCATTTCCTTGAAGATGCTGTCCTGCGACACGTCGTGCATGATGGCGCCTACATAAATGGCCACATCGTCGTAGAGGATCCTCACCTGGGTGGGGTGTGTCTCTACAGGCCCCGGGTTGGGCCGGTTTTGTATAAAGCCGGTTGCGATCTCAGCCTGTTGCCAGATCGCTTCGTCCAGCACGCCATCTATTTTCAGGGGAGCAGAAATGCGGAGTGCCTGCAATTGCCTGGCTGGCGCAGGGGCAGTCTTCTTGTTATCCTGGGCCCAGGTATAGGAGCTGATCAGGCAACACACCAAGCCCAGAACACAGCGCAACGCAGCAACAGATGCCGGTAAAAGTACTTTCATAGTCATTAATTATAAGCTATAGCTATAGCAGGAAACCCGGAAGATATTGTAATAGATACAGGATCGGGAGCAATGGTTGCTTAGCGGTATAACTATTTTCTGTGAGCGTACTTGTAATGCCGGTCAATGCCTCCCAAATCCGCCTGAAAGGCTGTTAAAACAAAAGCGTCCTACCTGTCGGGCAGGTAGGACGCTTTCACCTCAGCGAAAGGTATAGGCTACAGGTCTTCTTCGCGTACCAGCATCAGTACGGCCGACTGCGGCACGATATAATATTTCTCGTTGAGGTAGTTGATCTCGATGGCATCGCGCTGCAGGTAGATGGCCAGGTCGCCTTCCCTGACCTGCAGGGGCAGGTAGCGGACAGCCTCCTGCTCCTCCTGCTCCAGCGCCTCATCGTCAAACCCATAGTCTGCCGGCATCGGATAGCCAGGGCCTACTTTCATGATGTAGCCTTCCTGCACCTTTTCCTTCTCCTGCACCCCCGGTGGCAGGTATAGCCCGCTCTGGGTCTGCTCCCGGGAAGACTTCGGCTTGATGAGCACCCGGTCGCCTACGATGATGATTTTCTCCAGCTTATTGGTTTCTGAGATTCTCATTGTTAAGGTTTGCATAATTTAAATAGGGTCCGCGGTTACTTTAAAACGCATCGCAGCCTGGATGGATATATCCCGAGTCAGTGGCTTGGCAATGGCTGCTTTGGTGCGTACGGTATAAGTATTTCCTTTGATGTATTTGTCGAGTTTGGCATTGGTAGACTTGAGCGTAATGGAGTTGACGCCCTTGGGCATCTCGTTCAGGTACGCGATCATGGTCTCTTCTCCCTGATCGTTGCTCAGGTAGATCTCAATGCTGCGCAGGAAATCAAAGTTCTCACTCGATGGATCCGAAATGGTCAGTACCAGCTTGTCCAGGCTCACATCTTTGACCAGCTCTGCGCGCGTCTTGTTGTTTTTAAAAGTTTCTTCTGAATTCGTGGCGACAGGTATAGGCGACAAGGGCAGCACGACCCCGACCGGGAAGTTGGATTCGATCTTGATCGTCTCTTCCTGATCGATGTAAAATGTCAGCAGATCGTCTATTTTATCGCAGGCTATACCTGCAAGGGTCAGCAATACCAGCAGTACCGGGAACAATCGTTTCATAAACGGGCTAAGTGTAAGATACTCTTTTTTAAGAATTTGTATAAAAAGCAAAAACAAGGAGAGCAGCTTCAGGACTGCTCTCCTTGTTTGCCTGAATGACTACAAAATTAATAAAAAGGATTGAGAGTAAAGAATCGTTTAATCAGACAGGTCGGCGGCACGTGTCGTATCCGGCCCGTGCTCTTTCCAGCTCATCGGGTAGTTCTTGTCCATCAGCGCCACCGCCTCCTCTGTCAGGTGGAGCGGTTTGAAGGTATCGATCATCACGGCATACTCGTGCGTTTCCTTCTTGCCGATGCTCGCCTCCACGGTGCCCGGGTGCGGACCATGCGGTATACCGCCCGGGTGTACCGTAAACGAAGCCCTGTCTACGCCTTTGCGCGACATAAAGTCTCCGGCCACATAATACAGCACCTCGTCTGAGTCCACATTGGAGTGGTTGTAGGGCGCAGGTATAGATTCCGGATGGTAATCGAACAGACGCGGCACAAAGGAGCAGATCACAAAGTTATGCGCCTCAAAGGTCTGGTGCACCGGAGGCGGCTGGTGAACGCGGCCCGTAATGGGCTCAAAATCATAGATCGAGAAGGCGTACGGATAGAAGTAGCCATCCCAACCGACCACATCAAAAGGGCTGAAGTCGTAGTAGTACTGGTGCAGCATACCGTCCTTCTTGATCTGCACCAGGTGTTCGCCTCCCTCCTGGTATTCGATCAGCTCGTGCGGTGCCCGTATGTCGCGCTCACAGAAAGGCGCATGCTCCAACAACTGCCCGAAGTGGTTGCGGTAGCGGCGGGGCGTCTCGATCGGGCTGAAAGACTCCGTGATGAGCAGGCGCACCGGGCCCTCGTTGAAATGAAACTGATGGATGATGGTACGCGGGATCACGATGTAATCGCCTTCCCGGAACTCCAGCTTGCCCATCTGCGAGAGCAACACCCCGCTGCCCTCGTGCACAAACACCACCTCATCGGCCTGGCCGTTTTTGTAGGTATAGTTCATCCGGCGCTCAGACGGGTTGCAGATACTGATGGCCACGTCATGGTTGAGCAGCATGGTTTTACGGGCGTCCAGGTAATGGGTGCCGGTCGTAGTCTGGTCCAGCGTACGCAGGTGATGGGGCGCCAGCTTGATGCCCTCCGCAACCCTGGGCGCATAAGGTATAGGTTCTGCTATGCGGCTGATGCGCGTGGGCGGGTTGACGTGGTAGAGCAGCGAGGACAGGCCGCTGAAGCCCAGCGTACCGACCAGCTGTTCTGCATACAGGCTGCCATCGGGCTGCCTGAACTGGGTGTGTCTTTTGTGGGGGATAGTGCCTAATTTGTGATAATAAGCCATTCCGTCTCTCTCGTTATAGTGCTCGCATGCTACCCTGCCGGGTAATTTAACTTATACAGGTATCTACCAGGGTATGGTTATGCTCCTCCCTTTGCCAGGCGCTGTGCCTGGCCAAACTGCCTGAGCGCCTGCTGGAATTCTTCATCCTTTTCGTGCAGCACCGGGAAGAAGCCGGCATTGCCGTATACGCTCCGCCCGATAAACGCTTTGAGGTTGTTGCGCAGCATTGCTTCTGAACGCTTGAAATCCGCCTCCTTGTATTCCACCTCTGCCTGTTTTGCCAGGCGGAGCATACCCTGCAGCATCTTATCGTTTACCGTAAAGGTCTTGTTGAAACGGTCGAACGACATTTTCTCGAGCTCCTTGCGGTTGTCATTGTAATAACCCAGCGCATATTCCCGGATCACGTTCTTGCTGTACAACTGGCTCAGAAAATCGGATAGCTCGGTGGTGTCGCGTGCCACAAACACATCGGGCATGATACCGCCGCCGCCGTATACGACCCGGCCTTTGGTTGTTTTATACTTGAGCGAGTCTACGAACAGGGTGCTGTCCGGATGGAAGTACTCGCCGTTCTCGAGGCGGTGCAGCATGTCCTTCTGGTAATCTTCGGTGCCGGCCACATAGGGTTTCTGGATAGAGCGTCCGCTGGGGGTATAGTAGCGCGAAATGGTCAGGCGCAGCTCAGAGCCGTCGTTGAGCGGGATCGGCATCTGCACGAGTCCTTTGCCAAAAGAGCGCCTGCCTACGATCAGGGCGCGGTCGTTGTCCTGCAGGGCGCCAGCCACGATCTCGGATGCCGAGGCGCTGCCTTCGTCCAGTAATACGATCACCGGTCCGCTCTCAAACTCACCCCGGGTGCGGGCAAAAGACTTGGAGTCGTAGCGGGTGCCTTTGCCATCGGTATACACGATCATCTTGTCGCCTGCAATGAACTCATCGGCCATGCGGGTAGCATGGTCCATGTAGCCACCGGGGTTACCGCGCAGGTCCAGGATGAGCTGGCTCATGCCTTTCTTCTTCAGCGCCAGCATTGCCTGCTTAAACTCTTCGAACGTGTTGGCTGAAAAGCGACTCACTTTGATGTAGCCGGTATTGTTGTTGACCATGTAGCTCACATCCACCGACACGGTCGGGATCTTGTTGCGCTGGATGGTAAACTGATGCAGCTTGCTGCTGCCTTTGCGCAGTATACCCAGGTTGACGGTCGTGCCTTTTTGCCCGCGCAGGCGCTTGAATACGCCTTCGTTGTTGATGCCTTTGCCCGCTACTGTTTCGCTGTTTACGGTGATGATCTTGTCGCCTGCCTGTATGCCGGCAGCCTCTGACGGCCCGCCACTCAGCGGCGTAATCACACTGATCGTGTCTTTGAAGATGTTGAATTCCACGCCAATGCCTTCAAAGTCGCCTTCGAGGTAGGAACGTGCCATGGCCAGTTCGTCGGCCGGTATGTAGGAGGTATGCGGATCCAGCTTTTCGAGCATCTTGGTAATGGCGTGGTCCGACAGCTTTTCGATGTCCACCGTGTCCACGTAGTCGCGGTCTATGTAGCTGAGAATGTCACGGAACTTCAGGTATGCCTTGGCTGTGCTCTGCGGATTGTTATCGGAAGGGGAAAAGGTATTGGCGCCGATCAGCACGCCAACGAGCAGTGCCATAGCAATGTAGAGAGGCAACCGCACCTGGAAAAGGGTGTTCCTGGGCTTGCCTTGCACCGGGGTTTCGGGCTCCTCCTGGTTCGTATGCTTGATTTCTTCGTTCATCTCAGTCTGTAAAAACGGTTAAATATAAAGCTAAGTGGTCGCTTTCGTATAGCTTTCTCTTATTATTATCTACTTTTATGTATAGCGGGCCCTTTGGTTTGTATACCTGCCCTCCACCGGGCTTGTTTTCATTTTAACAAAGTAAAGGAGTGGTTTTATTCCATTTTAACAGAATATAATACTTTTACCACTGACTGATGCCCTGCCGATACTGCCTCTGGAAGAGCTAAATACAAATAAATCCATTACCTTTGCAGGCAAATACAAAGCGATAATCCTGCCAGAAAATCTTGCTGATGCAGGAGGGGCAGTGCACTACTATGGGAAGAATTCTGGCGATCGATTACGGAAACAAGCGGGTGGGCCTGGCGGCAACAGACACGCTCCAGATTATCGCCTCACCCCTGGAAACCGTGCATGCGCAGGATGTGTTGGCCTATCTGAAGGACTATACCAACCGGGAAGCCGTGGAAGCCATTGTGGTCGGTATGCCACGTCGCCTGACGGGGGAGGCCACAGACGCTACGCCACATGTGATCGGGTTTGTACGTAAGCTGCAGAAGGAGTTCCCGGGTATACCCGTACACACCGTAGACGAGCGCTTTACTTCCAGCATGGCCCAGAAGGCGATGCTGGCCGGAGGCCTCAAAAAGAAGGACCGCCAGGACAAAGGCACCGTAGACCGTGTAAGCGCCGCTATTATTTTACAGTCGTATCTAGAAAGCAGAAATATATGATTTACCCAATTACCGCCTATGGCGACCCTGTGCTGAAAGAGCCGGCTCAGGATATTCCGCAGGACTACCCGAACTTAAATGAGCTGATCGAGGACATGTTTACGACCATGTACCACGCACATGGTGTAGGCCTGGCTGCCCCGCAGATCAGCAAGGGCATCCGCCTGTTTGTGATCGACTCCGAGCCCATGATGGACGAAGGAGACGAAGGCAAAGGGGTGAAGAAAGCCTTTATCAACCCGGAGATCATTGAAGAAGACGGAGAAGAGTGGGGCTTTGAGGAAGGCTGCCTGAGCATACCGGGTGTACGCGAAGTGGTATACCGCCCGGAGCGCATCGTGATCAACTACTTTGACCAGGACTGGAACGAGCACACCGATACCTACGACGGGATGACGGCGCGCGTGATCCAGCACGAGTACGACCACATAGAAGGCATCCTGTTCACGGACCACCTTTCGGGCCTGAAAAAGCGCCTGATCAAGAACAAACTCAACAAGATAAGCAAAGGCGAAGTGGACGCAGACTACCGCATGAAATTCCCGGCGGTAGCCAGGAAACGCTAAGCGCTATACCTTGCCCAATCATAAAAGCGCCTGCCCCGGAATGGAGGCAGGCGCTTTTGTTTTTTTCTGGTTTTCCTAAAAGGCAGGTTTATAGTAACGAATGTCAAAAACCTATCGGTAGCTCTTTAATCGATCCTACTGAACAACCGGCTCCACCTTACCTTATGGAACAGGCTGGCGTCTGGGTCCAGCGATAGCCAGACAAAGGCCGCTTTGCCCACCACATGATCCTCCGGCACAAAGCCCCAGTAGCGGGAGTCCAGTGAGTTGTGGCGGTTGTCGCCCATCATAAAGTAGTAGTTCTGCTTGAAGGTATAAGCCTTTATTTCTTTGCCGTTCAGGTATAGCCTGCCGTCCCGCACCTGGGCATCTTCGTTGTGTTCATAACGTAGGATGATCGTTTCGTAGAGCGGGAGCGTTTCCGGGGTAATGGCGACCGTGGCGCCTTCTTTGGGGATGTAGAGCGGACCGAAGTTATCCCGGTTCCAGGTATAGCGGGCGGGCATATTCGGGAAAACACCGGGTTCTGCTTCACCCGGCTTTGCCTGCAGCAGCACGGCTTCTTTTATAAAGTCCAGGGAGGCCAGTTCCCGGGCTTTCTGCGGAGTCGTCTGGATCACATATCCTCCCTGCGCCAGGTATACATCCCGCATGTCCCGGTCCAGGAAGAACTTCTCCTGCAGCACTTTATCGGTCGACACAAAATAGGTATACTGCTGTTGCGCCGGGTTTTGGGCAGCCTTGCCGTTGATGTATACCTGCCTGTCCCGGATCTGGATGGAGTCACCGGCAATGCCGATGCAGCGCTTGATATAATGGGTTTTCTGGTCGGCGGGGTGCTGCTCCTCTGCCGGAAAATTAAACACGACGGCATCGTTACGCTTGATTTCTGAGAAGCCCGGCAAACGATAGGAGTCTAGCTGGATGGCATCGGAGTAGGAAGGGATGTTGGTGCCCCAGATGGTCTGGTGGGTGAGCGGCACCTGCAGCGGCGTCATGGGTATACGGGAGCCATAGTGCAGCTTGCTCACAAACAGGTAGTCGCCCACCAGCAGCGACTTCTCCATCGAAGGCGTCGGGATGGCATAGGCTTCAAAAGAAGCCCAGCGGATAAAAGTGGTCACCACCACCGCAAACATAAGGGCGTTGCCCCACTCCCGGAGAGCGCTCTTCTTCGTCGGCTTCCGACCTGCTGTTTTACTCCAGAATTTTAGTTTCATAGTACAATATAGTTAGCGTACTATATGATAACTACCAAGGCATGGGTGAGATTGTGTTCAGGCCAAGGAATTTGCCTAGTGGGCTATCCCTGTTTGCTAAGTAATTGCAGTGTTTTATCGTCTTTCGAGCCCTTGAAATACTTATCCAAAACAGCCTGGAACACGGGATCTGCATTTTCGAGCGAACCAAACAAGGTCATAGAGGATTTCAGCTTCAGGTCGTCCGGGCTTCCCAGAATCTGATTGGCCGTTTTCCCTTCGAGGTGAAGCAGCGCCTTTGAGATCTCGATCAGCCGTTGCCCTAGCACCGGGTGCTGCAGGTATAGCGCGGCTTCTTCCAGGTCCCGGATGGCGTAGTACCTGGCCGTTTCGCTATATCCTAAGCCTTGCAGCTGCGGAAAGATGAACCACATCCAGTGGCTTTGCTTGCGCCCGCTCCTGATCTCCGTCAAAGCCTGCTGAAAGCTGCCGGCCTGAGCGTCTATAAATCGTTGCAGGTTGTTTTCTGTCGTCATCGGTTCTGAGCTTTTATGTCAACGGTTAGCGTAAAAAGCACGTCCTATGTAGCAAAAGAAGGTATGGTTACGGGTTGTTTTGCACACCACAGTTCGTACGCATATACGTTGCTGTATACGCTCTTCCGCTTTGAATCAGACTATCCTTCTGCTCTTTGGACATCTTCTTTATTCTGGGGCTGATCCCCACCGATGAAACGGAGATCGTTCTGGCCCAATCCTCATCGGTGAGCTCATGCCGGTTCAGGTTCTCAATGATCAGGATGTAGAGCGAGGACAGGTAATCGTTCAGGTTCTTGATCTCAAGCGGCACCAGTTCCCGGGTATAGCTGTCATTCTCAATCTGCACATCCGAGTCTATCCGGACGCCGATGGTTTGGAAATTAGGTATACGCTGTGACTTGTTGGCGGAGTCTGTGACAAAGGTATCGAACAGCGTGATCGGGAAATTCCCAATAATGCCACCGTCCACCACGACATCCAGCTGCTGCCTGCCATCCGGCTTTTTGTAGACCGCTCCTGCACTGTCTATCAGCACCGCCTTAAAATATAAAGGTATAGAAACGGATATCCGGACGGCATCCTTCACCTTCATCTTCGGATAATTCTCCTTTGAGAAAACGATTAATTTCTGCTTATTCAGGCAGGTGGCGGTTATGTACAGGTCCTTATACCCTTTTGCGCTGAGTTCTTCGAAAGTAATATCTGCGTTCCCTGTCTTCTCTTCTACTATCTTGGCTGTCCACTCTGTAAACCGATCTCCCCTGTACCAACCGTATCGCTTCGTCATGCGCGCCAAACCGCCTACAAACATGAAGCGGCCGTCGTTAAACTTCCTGAACTGTGTCGAGGCGATCAGGTCTCCTATTTCCTGGGAAGAATAGCCTAGCGAAACCATCATGGCCGTGATGGCTCCTGCCGAGGTTCCGCCTACCTTTTCTATACCTTTCAGTTTATCCTGCCGCTCCAGTTCCTCCAGGACACCTGCATACGCTATTCCCCGGATTCCGGCACCTTCAAAAGCGAGGTTTCGGATCTCGCAGTTTTGTGCGTATGCTTTGACTGAAATGAAGCAAAAGATGAAAGCTAGTCTTAGAAGATGTGCCATAGGTGATTGTGATTGGCTAACGGCCAGTGTAAGAGTAATAGCCGTTTGCTGGCAAATTTCCTATCGAAATGTAATAAGTTAAAGCGGATTAATGCCGTTAAATAAACTGCTAAATCGGCAATTATTTTTATACATTGTTATGCTTATGCGTTTTTATTCCTTTGTCAATTTGTTTCAAAATCTTATAATGCTTTATATCGTCAAAAATTATTTGGGTATTTAGAATCCAGCATATTTTGAAAGTTTTGCTATGTCAAAAATTAACTTCTCAAATGATTCCTGATCCCAAAATCTAGGGTGCATATATCCATGAGCAACGCTATTTCGATTATCTTCAATATCGGTGGGTTCAGATTGCGAGAAATAGGACTTTATTTCAGGTAAAATTTTCACAAATTCAGGCTTTCTAACTTTATTTTCCGCAATTGCTAAATCGATCAATTTAATGCCAACTTTTCGGTATTTCTTTGGGGTTCCATCTGTATTGAATAAATCTCTACCATATTCACTTGTTGTCGATCTAATCATTTCTTCTAGATAAGAATATGCAAAAGGTGTCAGTACCGAATAAGAGTTTGGGAAAGCTAAATACTCTCTTCTAAGTACTTCCCAATCAGGCCACCAATTCCACATATGAGTATAGTTATAAATTTCGTCAAATGCTTCATCCAAATCCATTACATTATTCTTTAATGATCGAGTAAAAGTGAACTTTTGTTTTTTTACACTTAAGCATAACTGCCTGCTAAACGGAACCCTACTCAGCTTATCTGCAGCAAACAACCAATAAACCGAATAACTCCTTCACAATATACAATTTTTCTAATTCTCCGTACACCGCAGGTATGGCTTCCAGACAAATCGCCCTCCTGCTGCTGTTTACCCTCCTGCTGCCGCGTACAGGGTATAGCTGGGGCTTTTTTGCGCACCAGCGCATCAACCGGCTGGCCGTGTTCTCATTGCCGCCCGAGATGGTTGGTTTCTACAAACAGCACATCCGTTACATCACCGAAAATGCCGTCAACCCCGACCGCCGCCGGTATGCTGTAGCAGGCGAAGCATCCCGCCACTACATCGACATCGACGTGTACGGCGACAGCGCCCTCTACAAGATGCCCCGTTACTGGCAACAGGCCGTGGAAAAGTATTCGGAAGATACGCTTATGGCGCACGGCATCGTGCCCTGGCACATCAACCGCATGAAATTCCAGCTCACCCAGGCCTTCAAAGAACGTGACCTGGACCGGATACTGCGGCTTTCGGCTGATATGGGCCATTACATTGCCGATGCCTGCGTGCCGCTGCACACCACTTATAACTACAACGGGCAGCTGACAGGCCAGCGGGGCATACATGCGTTCTGGGAAACGCGCCTGCCCGAAATGCTCTCCGACAACTATGACTTCTTTGTGGGGCAGGCCACCTACATTGAGCAGCCGCAGCTGAAGGCTTGGGAGCTGGTCACTAGTGCGCACCTGGCCCTGGACTCCGTGCTGCGCTTTGAGCGGGAACTTACGCAGGAGTTTGAGGAAGAGAAGAAATACAGTTATGAAGTGCGCGGCAACCTAACGACCAGGGTATATTCCCGGGATTTTTCGCAGGCTTACCATAACAAGCTCAACGGGCAGGTAGAACGGCAGATGCGCCTGGCGATCCATACCATTTCCAGCTATTGGTACACCGCCTGGGTAGACGCCGGCCAACCCGACCTGAAAGCACTGGCCGCCGACATATCCGAAGAAGAGCGCCAGCGCCTGAAGCTGGAAGAAAAGGAATATGAGCTGGGACCCCATAAAGCGAGGGAGGAAGGGGAAACGCTTGCAGAACGCCAGCCGCTATACCTGGGCAGAAACAAGCTGGCGCACCAGTAAGGGCATCGGTATCCGGAACCAGTCAATTGAGTGATTCGCACTTCTCTACAATCCGGATTTGCTACTTGTGCATAGGGTATAAAAATCCCTATCTTGCCAGCTATAAAATCATACCAAATGAACCTGAACTATACACGCAGCAGGCAGTGGCTGTTGTTGCTCCTGGCTGTTATTACCTTCCACGCTTCAGCCCAGACCGCTCCTCCCAAAACAACCGTAGACCTCGCAAAACTGGACGCCTACTACCAGAAGGCCCTGAAAGAGTGGGAGGTGCCGGGTATGGCCATTGCCATTGTGAAAGACGACTCTGTGATATTTGCCAAAGGGTATGGCGTACGCGACCTAAAGGCAGGCGGAGCAGTAGATGCCAACACGGTGTTCGGTATCGCCTCCAATTCCAAAGCGTATACGGCAGCAGCACTGGGTATACTGGTAGACGAAGGCAAGATCAGCTGGAATGACCCGGTAACCAAGCACCTGCCCTACCTGCAGCTTTACAACCCCTACGTGACCCAAAACCTGAACATCAAGGATCTGTTGTCTCACCGGGCCGGCTTCAAGACGTTCAGCGGCGATCTGCTCTGGTACAACACTACCTACAGCCGCCGCGAAATTCTGGAACGTGCCCGCCACCTGAAGCCGGCCTATGGCTTCCGGGATGGCTACGGCTACTCCAACCTGATGTTTATAGCAGCGGGCGAAGTGATCGAAGCTGTATCTGGTCAGACGTGGGAGACCTTTATCAAAGAGCGCTTCTTTACGCCACTTGGCATGAGCCGTTCCTATACCTCTGTAAAAGAGCTGACCGGCAAAGACAACATCGCCTCCCCGCACGGCTTCGACGGAAAGAACAAGCCGTACCCTACCACTTTCACGGCCTGGGACAACTGGAACCCTGCTGCGGGCATTTTTACGAGCGTGAGCCAGCAGGCCCAGTGGATGCGCCTGCAGCTTAACCGGGGTACGTACAAGGGGCAGCGTATCTTCAGCGAAAACGCCAGCCGCACCATGTGGACGGCTCACAACGCACTGCCCATCTCAAAACAGGCCGAGGCAAACGTACCTTCGACACATTTTTCTGCCGCCGGCCTGGGCTGGATGATGACAGACTATGAAGGTCGCAAAGTGATGGCCCATGGCGGTGGCCACGAGGGCATGAACAGCCGCACCGTGCTGGTGCCGGAAGAGAACCTGGGCATTGTGATCCTGACCAACAGCATGAGCAGCATCATGTCGCCTTTGGCAAACTATACCCTGGACCAGTTCCTGGGTGTGCAGAACGGCCGCGACTGGAGCCAGTTTACCTTGGATAACATCGCCAAAGCCCGCAAAGCGCAGGAAGAAGCCCAGGAGAAAACGGGTAAAGAAAAGCCTCGCAAGAGCAAGCCTACCATGGACATGCAGGCGTATGCCGGCACTTACAACAGCCCCCTTTACGGCGATGCCACCATCACCCTACAAAACAAAAAGCTTGTGCTGCAACTGGCTCCGGCACCGGCGCTGGGCGGCACCCTGGCCCACTGGCAGCACGATATCTTCGATTTGGAGTGGAAGAACAACTTTGCGCTGCTGACGCCTACCCGCGTTCGGTTCATCATCGGGCCGGATGGTGCGGTAGCGGAAATGCGCCTCGACTCAGATAACCCGGACTTCCATTTTGATGAGCTGGAGTTCAAAAAGGTTACTCCTTAACCAACCAGGAGTCTGTTAAAACGAAAAGGCCATACCTGCAGGTATGGCCTTTT
>NZ_JSYF01000624.1:0-623 GCF_054824225.1 Pontibacter sp. HJ8 | reverse complement strand
AAGTTTAGCGTGAGCGCAACTTGTGGTTGTTTGAGAGGCCAGTTTGTAACTGGCGTAGATGAGGTTCTTAGGTATAGCAACCTGATGTTGTTACATCGCTTCGCCTGCCGGCGGGGCCTCACTTTTTTCCTTGATGAAAAAAGTAAGCAAAAAATCAAGGACGCTCCAAACTCGCTGAACGCTCGAACAGTGTGTTGCCCTAAAAGTGCACCTGGCTGATGTCTTTGCTTCGTAGCTTGAGTTGTAAGTATGCCTTGCTATACCTGTCAGCTATACCTGTTCTTCTTATCATTTCGACCAACGGGAGAAATCTGAAGTATCATCGAAGCCATGCAAGAATCCAGATTTCTCACTACCGTTCGAAATGACAGTCATAAGGCAGAGATTGTTCCCTTGAGGGGACAATAGGGGTGTTTTACAGTAGCTTCAAAGCATATAAGCTGTACACAGTAAAACAGGCTCCCCTCCTTAGACAAGCGAGAACGCGAGTTCGAAGCTTGCGAGCGTAGCTTTGAGGGGAAGGGGTGGTTGGATCTGGTAGAGCAAAAACAGGAACTGCTCCAGTTGCAGAGGCAACTGCTATCCAACTTCTTCCAGTCCTTGGGTGGAGCGCCTTGTAGGTT
>NZ_JSYF01000623.1:0-1804 GCF_054824225.1 Pontibacter sp. HJ8 | reverse complement strand
TCAACAACCCCACCGCCACCTACCTGGTGCGGGTGCGGGGCGAGTCGATGCGCGATGCCCGCCTGCACGACGGCGACATTCTGGTAGTGGACCGCTCCCTGAAGCCGCGGGACGGCCACATCATCATTGGTGTAGTAGACGGCGAGTTTACCGTGAAGCGCTTTTTGAAAAAAGGAAAGCAAACGTTTCTGCAGCCGGCCAATGAAGCGTACCCGCCACTGGAGATCACCGAGGAAATGGATTTTCACCCGTGGGGCGTTGTAGTATGGTCGCTGCACAATGTGAACGGACAGTCATGACCAGCCTCTTCGCCCTTGTCGACTGCAACAACTTTTACGCCTCCTGTGAGCGGGTTTTCGATCCGAAGCTGGAAAAGAAGCCCATTGTGGTGCTTTCCAACAACGACGGCTGCATCATTGCCCGCTCCAACGAAGCCAAGGCCTTGGGTATAAAAATGGGCGAACCGGCCTTTAAAGCAAAAGATGCAATAGAACAGCACAACGTACAGGTCTTCAGCAGCAACTATACCTTGTACGGCGATATGTCGGCACGCGTCATGCAGACGCTGGCACAGTTCACGCCCAACCTGGAGGTATACTCCATAGACGAGGCTTTCCTGGACATGGGCAACTTCTACGGCCGTGATCTGAACCAGTACGCACAGGAGCTGCGCAATACTGTAAAGGACTGGACAGGAATTCCGGTTTCGGTAGGTGTGGCTCCTACCAAGACACTGGCCAAGCTGGCCAACCGCCTTTCCAAGAAGTCAAAGAAGGCGGATGGAGTGCTGGTGCTGACGGATGCGCGGCACATCGAGGAAGCGCTACGGCGTACCGAGGCCGGTGATGTGTGGGGCGTGGGCCGGCGCTATGCCCAGAAGCTGGCCGGCTTTGGCATACACACGGCGCTGGACCTGCGCAACGCTTCTGACACCTTCGTGAAAAAACACCTGACAGTAGTAGGGCTGCGTACCGTGCGGGAGCTGCGCGGCGAAGCCTGCCTGGACCTGGAGCTAGTGGCGGCCAACAAACAGAACATCTGCACCTCCCGCTCCTTCGGCAGCGCCGTCACCTCGCTTTCGCAGCTGCAGGAAGCTACTGCCAACTACGCCTCGCGTTGCGCGGTCAAGCTGCGCCGTCAGAAAAGCTGCGCAGGGGCTATTACCGTGTTTCTGCAGACCAATCCTTTCCGGGAGGAGCCGCAGTACTTTAGCAGCAAGACCCTTGTCCTGCCCACCGCCACCAGCAGTACGCTGGAGCTGATCCAGTACGCCAGCCTGGCGCTGCAGGCGCTCTACCGACCCGGTTACCGCTACAAGAAAAGCGGTGTGATCGTATCGGAACTGCGCCCCCAGAACCAGGTACAGGCCTCCCTGCTAGACACCGTGGACCGCGACAAGCACCAGCGTCTCATGCAAGCACTGGACAAGCTCAACAGCGCCTGGGGCCGCGACAAGGTTACCTGCGCCGCCCAAGGCACCATCCGCCCCTGGCAGCTGAAGTGCGAGAAGAAGTCGCCCTGCTATACGACAAAAATGGAGGGGCTCTTATGGATTGGGGCAGGATGAAGATTATCTCTGGTAGCAGAAGGTGGTGCATGCAGTGTAGGTACACCTATACCTTGTGTGAATCATATGTATCTGAATACTTGCTTCGTAGCAGCTGCTATTTCTTTTAGTACTTGACCTGTTGTATAGCTTCGCCTGTGCGGCTGGCACCTCCTCTTTCAATGTATACCGCCAGTTTGAGCGAAGCGGTAACTGGTGGTTGCTCTTGAGGCCAGTTTGTAACTGGCGGAGCTGCTG
>NZ_JSYF01000622.1:0-1179 GCF_054824225.1 Pontibacter sp. HJ8 | reverse complement strand
TCGGGATGTTGTTTTCTTCCAGCGCCTTGAGCACTCCGACGTGGGCTATACCTTTGGCGCCGCCGCCACTCAAAACAAGGGCTACTTTCTGGGCCAGGCAGGTTGCTGATGCCCACAGCAGGAGCAGCACTGCCAGCACGGTTTTGAGCTGTGTAGGTCGCACGGCAAGGTATAAGGTAGAAAGGATGTTAGCTGCCAGGGGATGAAGCATGGAACACTCTCTTTTTAGCGGGCTTTGATGTCGGCCCAACGCGCATTATGAATAGTAAAGAGTATACGCCCCGTGAGCATAGGCGTATACTTTGCCGGTATTTTCAGTCGCATATCATCCAGCAGTATCTCAAAAGTGCTGCTGAAAGAAATAGAGTTTCTGTCGGGTGTGAAGGTAACAGGTACCACCAATTCCTTTATCACACCCTGTATATTTATAAACAGCCGGCTATTCAGCGTTTGCGGATTGCTCTTGGCCGCATTGATCTTCTCTACCGGTGCTTCGATCTCGATAAAAATGTCCGGAAATCTGGAAGTGAAAAACACATCGTGTGCCATCACGATCGGGGTTGAGTCATTTGCCGCCTCTAGGTTATTGAGCGGAAGCAGACACTCCAGTCTTCTTGTGTTCTGGTTGTAGCGAACCAGCAACTTCCCGGAAACAAAATCATAAGTTCCTTTATGGCCTTCTACATAGAGCAGGATGGTGTTATTGCCCGTATACGGTATCCTGAATTGCTGTGCCTCGGCCCATTGCGCTACAAGTAATATAAGAAAAACGGGCAGTAAAAGTTTAGGCATAGGACGAATGCTTACAGGTATATTCCTGCTAACGCAAAAACTCCGGGAAAGGTAAAGAGCAGCAGGGCTTTTCACCCGGAGTTCCCTTGGTTTGACACCTGAAGCAGGAGTAAATCGGAAGTTTAAGTACGGGATGTATTCTAAAACTACAGATGTACGGAAAGAAGCACTCTAAAGTAAATTTAAGGGAGGTTTTGCAAAACTATAAGGCCTCTGATCAGGTATATAGATATAGAAAAATTACCCTTAATTCAATTCGAGAGGGTGTCCTGGTTAAGACAGCTGGCGATGCTCCGGGGGAAGGCACGACATGAATCAGGACAGAAAGAACAAAGTAGACTCACGCCAGGGATCGGCTTTCGGAAAAATGGAGCACATGCATCCGAT
>NZ_JSYF01000621.1:0-2520 GCF_054824225.1 Pontibacter sp. HJ8 | reverse complement strand
TGACGATGAAGGAGAAAACATATTCCTGCCCGTCTTTGCCTGTGTGGTAGCCGCAAAACCCTTTGGAGCCCCGTATGGTCCCGCTTTTCATTTTCATGCCGTTAAAAACCGGCACGGAAGCATAAAAACCAGCGTAATAAGACTGGTTACGGGCATGTTGCAACAGGCGTACCTGCGCATGCGTGGTTACCCGGTTCAGTGGCGAAAGCCCGGAGCCATCCACCATGCTGAGCTCCGTTTCGGGGATGCCTTGTTGCTGCCAGAACTTGCGGATCAGGTCGAGCCCTATGTCCGTAGCGGCACTTTCCCCACCCTGATAGGCAATGGTTTTTGCCAGCGCTTCGCCATACAGGTTAATGCTTTTCCGGTTGAACCAGTAAATGATGCTGTCCAGCGGAGGCGATGCCACGGTATGAAACAAGGTATAGCTTTGTGGTAGCAGCTTTGTGTTTTGCTGTACCGGCTGATGTGGGAGTTGTATCCCCAGTGTCTTGAGCGTATCCGCTAAAGCGCTCACAAACTGATGGGCCGCCGATGGCAGCGCACCTGAGATCTTGAAATTGTTTTCGTTGACAGGTATAGTACCCCGGATGGTGGCAGCAGAAGCGGTTACCGGAAAATAGATGTAGGCATTGTCGCCGGTACCGGCTGCTGCCGACGTGAGCTCGGAGCGCAGGCCATAGCCATTGAGCTGCGGCACCGTCTTGACAATGGTTACCGGATCGCCGATACGCTTCCCGGACCTCAGGATGACATCATACTGGTTCTCGCGCCAGTTGAGCTTGGCAGGCCCTGCCCCGTAATAATTGGCGATGTCCTGCCACATCCAGCCATCCGGCACTGTCTCTTCGTTCCAGCCATCATTGGCTATGATTACGTCATCAAAAGACCGGATACCCGTACGCTGGATCGCCTGAGTCAGCCCTTTCAGCACCACCCCTTCCTTGGTAACAGGCCAGCGCCAGCTGCCAAAAGTAGGGTCGCCGCTGGGCAGGATCAGTAGGTCTGACTTCTCTTTTCCTTTGCGTACTGCAAACTTAGTCTCATACCTGAAGTTCTTCCCCAACAGCTCGTAGGCGCTTATACTGGTAATTACTTTCATGGTGGAAGCAGGCGCCAGCCCCACCGTACCATTCTTATCGAAGAGCACTTTCCCTGTTTTGGCATCCGTCACATACAGCGAAGCAATTGCATTTCGAAGTTGCGGATCGGCTTCGAATTTGCTGTAAGCAGCTGTCAGCTTCTCCGGAACAGATTGAGACCAGGCGACGGTATGCAGCAGGAGGCACGCAGCCAGGAGGGTGACTTTGGGGATGGGCAGTTTCATGCGCATAAAATAGGAAATTTATCTGGCTTCTACCGCATGACAGCCGCTATACCTGCGCTTGCCTTAGGGTCAGGAGCTATAGGCAGGTACGGGTATTGGGCATACCGCGTATGGCCCCACACACCCACATCAGCAGTGTACAGCTTTGCTGCGTGATACCGGAGGCAGCCCTTAGAGCTTATGCAATTGTAAATATCCCAGGCTCAGTTCGTTTTCGCTTCCGGCGTTACCCGGCTTGATCTGCAGGCTATACCTCCTCTTCACTTCTTCCGGCAGGATCTCCTTCACCTGGAACAGGTCATCCACATCTACGCCAAATTTATCGTCGATGTGCGAAGTTGCCCCTTTGAAACCGGTGTGCTGGTAAAACGCCGTTTGCTTGGCCTGCTGGATGGCGCTGGCCTGATCTGCAGCTACGACCAGCATCTTGTAATGAAACTCATCAAACTCTCCCGGCTTATACCCACCCAGGTTGAGGAAGAAAAGCTTGTCCGCTCCCGCTTCTGCAATGCTTTCGGTGTGCTCCTCTTTCTCAATAACGGATATGCTGTAGCCGTTTACCTGCGTGACCTCCCGCCAGGCATCGACGTGGATGTTGCCTTTCGCCTCCGGCCAGAACGCTTTTATATCCGGCACCAGATCCTTTACAGCATGCCCGATACCAAAGAAAATATCGTGCTGCTCCGTGTTTCTGCCCGCCGGCCTGCAGCCCAACATGAGCATGAAGAGTTTTAGTGATTGCATGTATTTAGTGTATGATCTGAATTTTAGTCAATTTTATTTTTATCTAGGCTTTCCTCTTCCAAATAAGGCCCCTACCCCAGGATTCACAGGATTTTGTAGGGCAGGTCGCGACTTGTCCGAATCGAGCTCCTAGTATAGGAATAGATATAGGTATAGCCGGTAATGACCTCGCAGAGTGCGCAGCTCCTGCGAGTGTCTGGTTGAATCTTCCCTGTAGTTCCGGGTCCAACCACCCCTGCCCCTCCTTAGCCCTTGAGGGGAGCCTGCTTTTCCTGTTTTACACTTCTAGTTTCATAGCCACTGATTTGACACCCCTCTATCTCCCCTCAAGGGGAGAATTTCTGCACGAATAAGTATAGCTAACAGGTATAGCAAGGCATACTTACAACGGCTGCTACGAAGCAACGACTTCAGCCAGGTGCACTTTGTGGCAACACACTGTTCGAGCG
>NZ_JSYF01000086.1:0-8010 GCF_054824225.1 Pontibacter sp. HJ8 | reverse complement strand
ATAGCCTGACTTACATGTAAGTCAGGCTATTTATAAATTACTACCTTCTTGGTGCTGTTGCAGCTAAATTCATTACAGGCACTACGGCTGTGTTTCAGAGGTATAGCCTTAGCGCTGCTCGCGCATGTTGTTGTACATATCTTTTGCGTCACGGCTCTTGCGGAGTGTGTTGAACTCCACCTGCAGGGCTGCCACCTTAATCTTGTCGCTGTTGTTCATGTTTGCCAACACCTGTTGTCTCCGGTCATTGAGCACCAGGTATACGTGCTCGGCATAGTCCCAGTCGCGCAGGCTCCAGTTCGTGCGTTGGGCCCTGACAGAATCCATAAAACGGATATACGTATCGCGCATCTGGCCTGCTTTCAGGTTCCGTATGTTGCCGGTACCTGTCAGGTTGCGTTCCCAGCGGGCGGCCGTCTCCCGGTCCAGCGGCTGGCCCTGCCGCTCTTCGTTCTGCGCCTCCCACTGACTATAACGGTTCTTCAGTTCCCCGTACTCCTGCTTTGACTGATCTGTCAGTTTGTTGGAACCCTGCTCCAGGTTCTTGCTACGGACCTTAAACTCTTCCTTTACGGCAGGCCATTCAGCCCGTGTTATGCTGTCGCCTTCAGTGGCTTTGCGGTTCATCCAGTTCCGCAGGTCTTCCAGGTCCTGCTCCAGTTTTGATTTGGACTGCGCCTGTACGCCAAACGTTAGCAGAGAGAACAGTAAAATCAAGGTTACTTGGGTAATTTTCTTCATGGTTGGGTGTAGTAAATGTATTCGGTTCATTCTTCTAACTTACCTCTGCCATAAATATTATGCCATAACAGGCATCTGTAGCTGTGTTTAGGCAAGGAAATAATTATTTAACACACCCTGTCGGGTTTACCTGCTATCTTTTTAGGGTAGCTTACGTTTAATGCAACGAAGGTAATATTGAATTACCCGCGCCGCACCTGGGAAATGTGCCGTTTGCGTTCTTCCCCTATCTAAACCCAAGTATTGTATGAGTAACAGCAGAGGCAACTTCCACGAAACCGTTGTTTCTATTTCAAATAGAGATGAGATCATACTGAGTGCCGAGCATTTTCCATTCAAGGCAACGCTCAGCCTCTCACCGCTCATCTCTTACTGGGAAAATAAAATAAAGACAGACCCGAACTGCAACGTGTCCCGTGTAAACGAGCTGGCCAGTTTGTTGCGTCAGAACCCGGAGTTGCTCGAACCTATCCAGGACGTCTCCCTAATCGACAAGTATATCAACACGGTAGACATCCTGATGGAGGACATCTTCCCGAGTGCCTTGTGGGAGAATGATCTGCGCGCCACGGTGCTGCCTTTCCACTTCGACAGCTTTTATGCGACACCGCGCCTCGAGGAACTCGACCTGCTGGGAGGCGGAAACTATACCGAAAAACTCAACCTGGACCTCAAAACCCTGCTTTTCAGGCTAACACTTTCCGCCTATACCCTGATCCTGGAGAAGTTCTACAATGCCAATTTTGTCGTGGATGAGCCTTTCATCTTTACCATCAAGGACAAATTCACTAAGCTGGAGCGGAATTACAAGCTCAGCATTGACCTGAAGTTCATGAAGGTGAAGGCAAAAGGCCCCATCAAAAAACTAAGCACCCAGGAGATCAATTTCCTGATCAACCGCTACAACAACCTGGACCTCTGGATGCAGACGTTGCCACCGGAGAACTTTGAGTTCAGTGGCTTTGCCATCTACGATTTTACGGATGTGACCAACGAGGAGACCATTTCTTCGCTGCGTTACGACCTGCTCGATCAGGACTCTGTCAATACCAAAGAGGGATTTGAGAGCCTGCAACAGAAGCTGCGCGTGCTCTTTGGCCTGCCCGGCCTCCGGCTCGGACTGGTGTCCTGCCCGGCCCTGCATGAGTTTGATACCAACTACGCCCGCAAAACCTGGAACGGGCTGGTGCTCACCAACACCTGCGACATCAAAATGCAGGACGTGACCGAGTCCATTTACGACCCGGTCATCAAACGGGGCAGTACCATTGTGGTCGATGACCTCAAACAGTTCGAAGACCCGACACACCTGGAAAAGCAACTGATGGAGGCCGGTATACGCAACCTCATCATTGCCCCCCTGCAGTACGAGGGCAAAACGATCGGGATGCTCGAACTGGCTTCGCCTATACCTGGCGAGCTCAATGCGCTGTCTACGATCAAACTGAAGGAGATCCTGCCCCTGTTTGCGCTGGCCCTGAACCGCATGCTCGAGGAGCTGCGCAGCAGTATCCAGAACATCATCAAGGAAAAATATACGGCGATACATCCAATCGTGGAGTGGCGCTTTACGCAGGCCGCTATCAACCTGCTCGACAAAGTGGAACGCAACGTGAGTGCCGAGATCGAGCCGATCGTGTTCAAAGACATTTTTCCGCTTTATGGCGTATCGGATATCAGAAGTTCTGCCGTGGAGCGCAACAAGGCCATACAGGGAGACTTACTGGACCAGCTGGTCTATGCCAAAGAAGTGATACTGGCGGCCAAAGACAACCTCCCGCTTTCTATACTGGATGAGCTGGTATACAAACTCGACAAGTTCTCACAGAGCATTGTGCATGAACTGGCTTCCGGCGACGAAGTCACCGTCCTGGAATTCCTCCGGACAGAGATTGAGCCCCTGTTCAATCATTTTGAGCAGAAATATCCGTCTACAAAAAAGCAGATCGATGTTTACCGCAAAGCGATCAATAACCCCAACGGCGTTGTGTACAACAAGCGCCGGGCATACGAAGAAAGTCTATACCTGATCAACGATACCATTTCCAATTTTCTGGACAGGGAAGAAGAAAAGGCCCAGCAGATATTCCCGCACTATTTTGAGAAGTATAAAACCGACGGGCTGGAATACAACATTTACATAGGCGCTTCGCTGCTCAATAACGGGCACTTTGAGCAGCTATACCTCAAGAACATGCGCCTGTGGCAACTCATGCTGACCTGTGAGATCGCCCGCCGCATCCAGAAGCTGCGCGCCAATCTTAAGCTCCCACTCGAAATCACCCAACTGATCCTGGTGCACAGCAATCCGATTTCGATCCGGTTCAGGCTGGATGAGAAGAAGTTTGACGTAGAAGGGGCCGATAACATCCGCTATGAGATCATCAAAAAGCGGATCGACAAGGCCGTGCTGCGGGGCACCGATGAGCGCCTGACGCAGCCCGGTAAGATTGCGATCGTGTACACGCAACCGCGCGAGGCCGCGGAGTACCAGCGCTATATTGATTTTCTGCAGTCCGAAGGCTACATCCACGACGAGGTAGAAGACCTGGAACTGGAAGAAATGCAGGGTGTGCAAGGCCTGAAGGCGCTACGGATCGCTATCAACTTCCAGAATCAACTGCGCCACAACATCGACACCGGCGACGAGTTGCTCACTATTGCCAGAACCGCCGCTTTAAACTGAGACATTAGCGCAGGCAAACAGGTGTGCAATCCTGCTTAAATTGTACTTTACACAAACAGGTAACTTTTTTATGAGTCTTAAACACAACACAAAATACTGATTTACAGTATTTTGTGTTTTTGTTTATATTGCATGATTCTTTCAAACCTGTACTTGTATTAGATTTTATTTAACTGAGTGCAATTATTATCTAAAAACCTGCGTTCTACCTGAGACTGCCGGAGAAACGTACCGGTCGGTTTAATTTTTCACTATTTCAACTTTTAGCCAAATGAAATTGAAAAACAGTTTTTTACCCGCCATGTTATTTTTTGGCGTGGTAGCACTATCTTCTTGTGAGAAGAGTGAGCAGAATGAAGCGGACCCTACTTTTGACAAGGGAGCACTTTCGCACGTGATGATGGACTCCTCCGAGGTGACCTCTTTCAGATTCGCAGGCAAACAGCTAACCCAGGTCAACCATTATGACAAGGAGTCGGGGGAGATCGAAAGCTTCGAGAAATTTGAGCGGGACGACAAAGGCCGCCTCGTCAAAGCGACTTCTTACATTGGCAAAAGCCAGGCGATCATGTCAGAGCAGGTGTATACCTATAACGACAAGGGCGAACTCTCCAAGACAAACACTGCTTACTTCACAGATGGCAAGCCGGACTACAACACCTATGCTACCTATGAGTATGACGCGGCAAAAAAACTGAGCAAGAAATCGGTGCACGAAGGCACAGAGGGCAAAGAAGGCGTCCTGAAGTCATTCACAAAATACGAAGTACTTCCGAACGGCAACTACAGCCAGGAGAAGCAGTACATCGTGGATGCGACCGGTCTTGCGAAGCTTTTCTCTACCACCACCAACTCGTTTGATGCCAACCAGAACCCGTTTCATGAGTTTGCGGAGCCCGGCACAGCCAGCAGCCCCAACAACCTGATCCGTTCTACGGCAGTGGTACACAACAGCAAGAAAACGTACACGCACTCCTACCTGTACAAGTATGATGAGCGCGGGTATCCGATCAGCCAGACGGTGACCTCCCCAAATGGCAAGAGCCAAACCTTCACGTATATGTATAGCAACTAAGCAGCTGCCTGTACTTATCAAAAGCCTCCGGATTTACGCAATCCGGAGGCTTTTTTTATGCCTTAAGTCGTAGCTTTCCGCTTTTGGAGTGGCCATATATCCTCTGAAAGCAGTATATTTGTTTTGAACAAAATATAAGACCGTGTCAAAAACAAAAATTACAGTAAACAACAACGGATCGCTGAGAATAGAGGGCGAATTTGAGATAGTAGATAAAGAAGGGAACGTGTATGGCCTGGGCGGACGCGAACTGGTATCCATTTGCCGTTGCGGCCTGTCACAGAACAAGCCCTTTTGCGATGGCTCACACAAAGGCCATTTTGAGCATGACGCGCAGGCGTTTGACCTGCCACCCAAGAAGCAGTAACAGCCGGTAAACGTACGTACCCATGGCAGAGCGCTTAATCACCATTGCCACTTTCAGCCATCCCACGGAAGCCCATATCCTCAAAGGCAGACTGGAAGCAGAGGGTATCCCCTGCTTTCTGGGCGATGAGCACATCATTGCGGCGCAGCCTTTGTACTCTGTGGCAGTGGGCGGCGTAAAGCTCCGGGTAACAGAAGGCGATGAGCAGGAAGCGCGCGCTATGCTTGCCCGGATTCAGGGCGGCACCAATGAATACATTCTGGATGACAACATAGAGTTCGCTCCGCCCATGCAGGAGCAGGTGCAGGAGACTACTTGCCCCGAATGCGGCTCTGATCACATTGCGGCGGAAAAATTTTCCAAGTCTGTCTTCTCCTTTTCCTATCTGCTGCTGGGCTTTCCGTTGCCTTTCATCAACCGCAGGTATACCTGCTATGACTGCGGCTATACCTGGAAACATATCTAAAAAGGGAGCCATGGTGGCTCCCTTTTTAGATATGTTTCCAGACGCAAGCAACCGGCTTCTCTTTACTGGTTCTTCAGGCGATCTACCAGCTGTATGTATTCCTCCTGAGCTTCCTCCTGGTCTTTGCCCCTCAAATTGGCCCAGGCGTCCCATTTGGCTATGTTTTTGAAGTCAAATCCTCCGGGACGGTCCGTGTTCACATCTCCTTCGGTGGCCTGCTTGTAGAGCGCATAAAGCTGTAGCAGCACGTCGTTTGATGGGCGCTCTGTCAGTGTTTTGGATCGTTCTACTGCACTTTCAAATTCCTGTTGTGTAGCCATAGTCTATCGTGATTTGGTTTGTGTAAACAAGGTATAAAAAAATACGCTGCATGCATAACTTTTTATTTCAGTTTGTTTAATAACCATTTTTAGTATTTTTAGTATTCGAAAGAGCTTACACGAGCTCCGGCGATTCCAAGATTTTCAATTCAGCAACCTATGACAAAACTAAAAACAGGAGTACCAGGCAGTACGGCCTTGCTCTCAATGTGCCTGTTGGTGGGTACAGGCTGCAGCAGCAGCAATACGACGACAGCCCTAGCAGACACAACTGCTGAGCAAACCACCGCTGCCGCCACTACAACGCCGGCAGCGCTGCAGCCGCCGGTAGCCCAGAAGCAACCCAAAGAACTGACAGCACACGGCGACACCCGCATCGACAACTATTACTGGATGAATGAGCGCGAGAATCCGGAGGTGATCGCCTACCTCAATGCCGAAAACGCCTATACCAAGCAGGTGATGGCAGATACAGAGCCGCTGCAGGATAAACTCTTCAAAGAAATCGTAGGCCGCATCAAGCAGACGGATGAATCAGTGCCTTACGAAAAGAACGGCTACTTCTACTATACCCGCTTCGAGTCAGGCAAGGAGTACCCGATCTTTGCACGCCGAAAAGGCTCGATGAAGGCCCCCGAAGAAGTGATGCTCAACGCCAATGAGCGCGCCGAAGGCAAAAGTTACTACGCCCCTGCCGGCCTGAATGTCAGCCTCAACAACAGGCTGCTGGCTTTTGGAGAAGACACCGTAAGCCGTCGCCAGTACACCCTCCGCTTCAAGGACCTGCAAACGGGTGAGCTGCTGCCCGACCGTATTCCGAATACAACGGGCGGAGCCGTATGGGCCAACGACAACAAGACAGTGTTCTATACCATGAAAGACCCGTCGCTGCGCTCTTTCAAGATCTTCAGCCATACCCTGGGCACCCCTACCTCGCAGGACAAAGAGGTATACCACGAGAAAGACGAAACGTTCAGTACGTATGTCTACAAAACCAAGTCCGATAAATACATTATCATCGGATCCAGCAGCACCCTGTCGCAGGAATACCGCTTTGTAGATGCGGCCAAGCCTGCGGAATCTTTTAAACTCATTCAGCCTCGGGAGCGGGGACTGGAGTATGATGTAGACCATTTTGGCAACAACTTCTACATCCGGACCAACAAGGACGGGGCCACCAACTTTAAGCTGATGCAGACGCCGGTAGGCAAAACCACCAAGGAAAACTGGAAGGAAGTGATCCCGCATCGCGCGGATGTGCTGCTGGAAGGTACCGAAATCTTCAAAGACCACCTGGTGCTGCAGGAGCGCAAAAACGGCCTGGCGCAGCTGCGCATCAAAAAGTGGAATGACCCTAAAACCGACTATTATGTCGACTTCGGGGAAGAGGCGTATACTGCCAGCATCAGCATTAACCCGGACTTTGACAGCAAAGTACTGCGGTTTGTGTATAGCTCCCTCACCACGCCCAGCTCTACCTTCGACTACAACATGGAAACGAAGCAGAAAACGCTGCTGAAAGAACAGGAAGTAGTGGGAGACTTCAACAAAGAGAATTACGAGTCCAAGCGCATCTATGCCACCGCTAAGGATGGCACCAAGGTTCCGATCTCACTGGTATACCGCAAAGGGCTGAAACTGGACGGGAACAACCCTACCCTATTGTATGCATACGGCTCGTATGGCATCACCATGAATCCAAGCTTCAGTTCTGTACGCCTGAGCCTGCTCGACAGGGGTTTTGTGTATGCGATTGCCCACATCCGTGGCGGACAGGAGATGGGGCGCCAGTGGTATGAGGACGGAAAAATGCTCAAGAAGAAGAATACCTTCACCGACTACATCGCCTGCTCGGAGTACCTGATCCAGCAGAAGTATACGAATCCGGACAAACTGTTTGCACAGGGCGGCAGTGCCGGAGGTCTGCTGATGGGTGCGGTCGTGAACATGCGCCCGGACCTCTACGAAGGCGTACATGCCGCCGTACCCTTTGTTGACGTGGTAACGACCATGCTCGACACCAGCATTCCATTGACTACCGGTGAGTTTGACGAATGGGGCAACCCGGCTGAAAAGCAATACTACGACTACATGCTGTCTTACTCACCCTACGACAATGTAGAGGCCAAGGAATACCCGAACATGCTGGTAACGACCGGTCTGCATGACTCCCAGGTACAGTATTTTGAACCAGCCAAGTGGGTAGCCAAGCTGCGTGAGATGAAGACCGACGACAACCTGCTGCTCCTGCAGACCAACATGGAAGCAGGCCACGGCGGTGCCTCCGGCCGTTTCCAGCCCTACAAAGAGACAGCCCTGCAATACGCTTTCTTCTTAAAGCTGGCAGGTATAGCC
>NZ_JSYF01000085.1:0-16891 GCF_054824225.1 Pontibacter sp. HJ8 | reverse complement strand
GCGTAGCACCAGCGGATGCTTGTTGGAAAACATCTCAAAACACCACTGCATGAGATGCAGCTTTTCCTCGTCCTGCTCTAACATCTTTCTAGCTTTCCTTAGCTCTTTCTCAAACAGGATGTTGTCGAAGCTCACTTTCATCAGAATGGTTTTAACATATTCCAGCATGATTCTTTCACTAGTTTGGGTACATGCAAAAGTAAGCCTATAGCCCCGGGAATGTGTCAAGCGTACGTTATCATATCTTAAAGCTTAGATCAGTATTTTCAATGGCCTGGTCCTGTATTTGTAGACGACAGCGGAAGTAAATTTCAGTGACTCACTGGTAACGGTATATTTACAATTACTTCTCCTTTCCTTAACATGGGAGAGCGTATTTTTGCGTGCGAAGCAACATACCTGGGGAAACTTTACTGATGATAAGGTATAGCTGGCTTGTCAGCGGACTTTCAAAGTTTTATCTAAACCGGTAACTGAAGGGTATACTCCGTATGCTGCTACAAACAATGTTTCCCGTTTTACCTGCAGTAATCCGGCTGCATGCTTTCTGCCAGTACACACGCAACTCCTGAGCTTATCATGCATCATCAACCTATACTTACACTGCCAGCCAACATGAAATATTTCCTGCTCTTTCTCTTCTTGATAGGTTACGGAACTTTGGCAGCACAAAATGCCACGACTCCAAAACCAATTGCAAAGGACAATCCGCTGACCGACCAAGTCAATGTGTTTTTAGGTTCCTCCGGAGACCACGGGCAGCTTTCACCGGCTGCCTCCTACCCTTTCAGCATGCTGAGTATAGGACCGCAAACTTATCCGGCGACCCATACGGGGTATGAGCATCTGGCCAAAGAGTTTTTGGGCTTTACGCACAACCGCATGGAAGGCGTCGGGTGCCTGGGAAGCGGTGGCAACCTGCTGATCAAGCCTTTCCTGGGCGAAGATCCGGAGACCTCCCGGCTCCTCAAAGCAGCGGAAGCCGCAGGGCCTGGCTTCTACCAGGTCAGCTTTAAAAACCAGATCAGCGCCGGGTTAGTGGTATACAAGAATGCCGGGCGGCACCGCTACCAGTTTCCTGCCGGCAAAAAAGGAATTTACCTGGACCTGAGCCACGCTTTTGCCGGACGCTTTGTTGCCGAAGAACATACGCTGACAGAAAATACGCTTAGTGGATGGGTTGCCTCACAAACTACCTGTAACGCAGGAACCTACCGCCTCTACTATGCGCTGCAGATCAATCAACCTGTAAAATGGACTTCCCGGAATGCGCACCAGCTCATCGCCACGCTGGCACCCAATCAGCGGGAAGTACAGGTGGAGATTGCGTTCTCCTCCGTGGATGTAGCCCATGCCAAAGCCGCCCTGGGCAAAGACTCTTTTGAGGAGATGAAACAGAAAAGCAGCCGTGATTGGAATCAGCATCTGGGTCGTATCCAGGTCAAAGGCGACCCTGAAAGGGAAAAACTCTTTTACTCGCTGCTCTACCGGGCGCTTCAGTCGCCCTATGTTGTGTCGGAAGAAGACGGAGTCTACCGGGCAATCGATGGGTCTCTGCAAAAAACGGATCGTACGGTTTACAACGGCTGGGCCATTTGGGACAACTACAAAACCCAGTTGCCGCTGCTTTCCTTTGCTTACCCCGAGCGGTATTCCGATATAGCCTCCTCTATTGCCAACCTCTATCCCTATGGAAAAAAAGATTTTGCGACAGCACAGGAGCCGTCCAACACCGTGCGGACAGAGCATGCAATCGTTGTTTTGCTGGACGCTCACCGGAAAGGGTATGCGATTGATCTCCCGCGGATCATTGATTCCCTGCAGCAGGAAGTGGACCGCCTCGATTATGCGACTCCGGACAAGGCGCTGGAGTCCTCTTACGATGCCTGGGCTTTATCACAGCTCTATGCCGCGCTCACCCGAAAGGAGCTGAGCCGGAAGTACAAGCAGAAGGCGCTGGAATATAAAACTTACTGGGAGAAGGACTTCAAAGACCTCAGCCGCCCGGATGTAAACAAGATGTCGGCGCGAGGTATGTACCAGGGCACCATTTGGCAATACCGATGGGCAGTGCCTTTTGATGTAAAAGGCTTGATTGCGCTGACCGGAGGCGAGCAGGCTTTTGAAAGCCAGCTGGATGAATTCTTTGAAATGGATTACCACAACCGGGCCAATGAACCGGACCTGCAGGTGCCCTTGCTCTACAACGCCACATCATCGCCCTGGAAAGCGCAGAAGCTTCAGCACCAGCTGGCCGTCGACACGGTGGTACAGCATTATTTCAATGACAACAGCCGGGGGATCGGTTCCTTTGTAGGTGTCATTTACAAAAATAAGCCGGAAGCCTACCTCAGAACCATGGATGACGATGCCGGGGCCATGTCTTCCTGGTTTGTGTTAACGGCGCTGGGTATACAGCCTGCCAGTGTGGGCTGGCCGGTGTATTACCTCAACGTACCGCTCTTTGAATCGGCAGAGATCGCCTGGCCAAACGGCAAAACCTTCACGATGCAGGTGGACAATTACGGAGATGACCACATGTACATCCAGGAAGTCAAGCTGAACGGTAAAAGAATAGACTGGAACTGGCTCACACACGAGGAAATCATGCAGGGTGGGAAACTCGAGATCAAAGCGTCCGATAAGCCCAACAAAAAATGGGGAGTTAAAAACAGGTGGGTGCCGGATATTAACATGGCTGACTGAGGCCATACAGGATCTGCTGCGGATTGATTCATCGTATGGCATACCTGATTTCCTACAACCCAACCAGTAAGCGGCAAGCTATACCTGAATAAAGCCTTTCAGCAGAAGAAGGTCGTAAACAAAAAGCCCCTGCACGGATCCGTGCAAGGGCTTTTTGGCAGGTAGGAAAGTTGATCCGGAGACCATTACTTGTGTCTTTGTTAACTCTTTAGGTATAGCCTCCTTTTATAAATGACTTATAAATGACGATTTTTCTTGCGTAGGTAGTCTACCAGGGGCTCCAGCCGGTCTGTCTGGATCATGTTGGCACCTTTACCCAGTATCCAGCCATAGCTTGCTTCCACATCGGTTTCAGCCAGGTCATCATCGCGGCCTGCATTCAGACTTGCCCACAGCGAATTGACCCATACCCTGGATCCCTTGCGTTTGATCTTGTCAAAAGAGTTGAGCACACGGGACGTATCTGTTGCAAAGACCAGCTCAAAGGCTACCGGCTTTAGTTTTTTCTGGAACTCCTCGATCACTTGCTGCGCATCGGGCTTGTCCAGGTTTACAATGGGCATGTAGAAGATCTTGTGCAATAGAGGACCGAAATCTGCTTGCACTTTCCTGTAGGGATGGCTTCCTTTCATCACCGCCTGGTGTACGGTTCCGGTTTTCTCCAGCACCGGGTATACCTGTGGGAAGAAATCATAACACTTGTCCAGATTCACCAGAATATCCCCTTTTGCCACCAGCATCGCCTCCTCTAAGGTCGGGATCTTGTGGTGTGTGGTACGCCCCAGCCCATTTTTAAGCGACAGGGTTTTCAGCGAGTCCAGGGTCCAGTCCGCTACTTTGCCTTTCCCATTGGTGGTTCGTTCCAGCGTTTTGTCATGCATTAGGACCAGGTGGCCATCCTTTGTTTGCTGCACATCAATTTCCACCATATCAATCCCCATGTCTATGCAAAGCTGTATGGCCAGCAGCGAATTTTCCGGGGCATTGCGCCAGTCGCCGCGGTGCGCCACTACCATGACCTTTTCAGAATCGGCGTCCTTCATTGTTTTGATTATCTGATCTACTCTCCCTTGTGCCTGCGCTGCCTGGCAGCTCAACAAAAAGAGGAACAACAGTATTCTATTTCTCATGCGCTTATACCTTTAAGTTTATACCTATAAATGATTCCCCTGATCCGATGGCCAGGCCGCCGGATCAGGGGAATCAGAGACTATAATGGATGAATCAACTACCTACCGGTTAATACCCTTCGTTCTGATACATCCGGACCGGATCCAGTTTTGTCTCGTCAAATGGTATCGGGTAGTAGCGGTCTTTCCGGGTGAAGTTGGACAGTTTTGCTGTGCCGTAGTCTGCCTGGTTCTTGGCATGGAAATATGAAACCAGTTCCTCTGTTGTGAAGAACCTCAGCAGGTCATACCACCTGTGCCGCTCAAAAGCGAGTTCCACGCGCCGTTCGTGCAGGATGGCCAGCTTCAGTGTCGGAAACTTTTGACTATACGCCGGATCGTTTCTTGCAATCAGGTATTTTGGCATGTTTGCCCGCTCGCGCACCATATCCAGGTACTCGATCGCCTGCGCTTCCTCTCCCAGGTATAGATGAACTTCGGCAAGCATCAGGATCACATCGGCATACCGCATCAGGATCCAGTCGTTGCCTCCATACCCGGTGGTACCGGCTGCTGGGCTTGTATCCCGGAACTTGGTGATGAACCAGTCTCTTACAGCGGAGTGCTCTGCAAACTTTACTGAAAATTCTTTTCGCAGATCACCCGCTTCATACTCCTTCACCAGGTCGAGCGAAGCCCTGACTCCTATACCTGTTCCGGGCTTGAGCGAATTGATCGTTTCTCCTCTAGCCTGAAAAGTAGCAGCAATCGTGGACGCGTAGTTCACATCGCCCTGCCGGTTTACGATCTGAAAAATCAGTTCCGGATTAGTGGCTTCTTTGTCGACATCAAACACATCCGTGTAGGGAATTTCCTTCAGAGCCCCAAACGTTCGCATGTTATAGGCAGCCGTCAGGTAGGTCTTGGCTTCCCGGAGGTTGCTGTCCCGATTGGCCTGGTCCAGTGTCGTCGCCATGGTCAGGTATACCTGCCCCAGCAAGGCATTGCCGGCTGTCTTCGAAACACGGCCCGTGTTCGACCCTGTCTGACGGGCAGGAAGCGGACTCGCTACGACTTCCTTCAGATCCGCAACGATTTGCTGGTACACAACCCCCTGTTTCTCCCGGAACGTGTTCGCCGCTATTTCATCGGATGTGAGAAGCGGGGTGGTTACCAGCGGCACATCCCCCCACTTGCGTACCAGATGGAAGTAAACGAGCGCCCGGACAAATTTCACTTCTGCCCTGTACTGCTCCTTTGTTTCCGGATTGGCAAAGGTCACATTATCTATGCTGGCCAGCACTGTGTTGCAGCGGGCAATGGAACTGTACATCGATACCCAATGGCTTTTAAGGTAGGTGTTACTGGGCAGAAGCGAGAAATCGTTGAACTGGAAAGGTTCTCCGGCATTGGATTGGTTATCGTTTCGTCCTGCGTCATCTGAGCGCTCATCGGTATACAAATAACTTCCCTCTCCTATCGTGTTCGAACTCCGGAGGGACTGGTATACCCCGTTTACGGCCATCAGCACATCGCCCTCTGTTTTAAAGAACTGAGCCGTAGATATGGCATTCGGATCGTACTGGTCCAGGAAATCGTCTTTGCAGGCACTCAGCATCAGCAGCATGGCCAGGCCTGCTACTTTTATGTATGGTGATTTCATCTTATTCTGAGAAAAATTAACTGATTCAAAAATGTTTTTGGTAGTAAGGGTTAATCTGTCAATTCGTTAGAAGGGGCTTAGAACGTAACCTTAGCTCCCAGACTGAAAGCACGTGCCAGCGGATACTTCCCATAATCAACCCCTGGTGTCAGGTTGGAGCCGTTGTTGTAGTCCACTTCCGGGTTATACCCTTTGTAATCTGTCAGCGTGAGCACATTGTCTATCGTGGCGTACACTCGCAGATTGTTTACCCCCAGGTAGCTTATCCCACCCGGCAAAGTATAGCCTACCTGCAGATTGGTCCACCGGAGGAAGGAACCGTCCTGCAGATAGAAAGAAGATAACCTGGTGCTGTTGCTTTGTGTACCTCCACGGGCTGCGCGATAAACGGAACCATCGCCGGGTGCTTCTGGTGAACGGTATCTGTCGGCCACTTCGGCATACTGGTTTCCGGAGCCTTCCATGTTGAAGATGTAATAGTCTTGCCCGTCGAGCACCTGGTTGCCATAGGCCCCATTAAAGGCAGAGCTGAAGTCAAAGTTCTTGTAGGTCATATTCAGCGAAAAGCCATAGGTAAACTCCGGATGCGGGCTTCCGATCACGCGCTTGTCCGCATCGTTCACAATGCCGTCTCCGTTTACGTCTTCGAAGTATAGATCTCCGGGCTTAAGCGGGTTGCTGGAAGCCATGGAGCGGGCAGGTCCCTTCAGCACATAACCCTCCGGAAAGGATTGAGTCGCGGCATTGAAGTTGGCATCATCGATGGCGATATTTTCCAGGTCAGCCTGCTGTACCATGCCTTTCACTTTAAAGCCATAGAACATACCGATGGGCTGCCCTTCCTGGGTAACGTGCGTCAGGTACGATCGCTCTGCCCCTACCGAATAGATAGTGCTCGCACCGCCCATGTCCAGCACTTTGTTGCGGTTCACCGAGATGTTACCGCTCAGCGTCAGGTTCAGGTCTTTGGTAGAAACCACATTCCCGTCCAGCTGAAAGTCAAATCCCTTGTTCTCCACTTTCGAATAGCGCAGGTTGGTCAGCATAGACGAAGAACCTGAAACGGCGGAAATAGGCTGGTTGAAGAGCAGGTCGTAAGAGCGGCTGAGGTAAAAGTTGGTGATCAGCTGCAGCCTGTTATTGAACAGGCCTAAATCCAGTCCGGTGTTATACTGAGAAGTGGATTCCCAGCCCAGGTTCTGGTCTTTTATACCGCCCGACCACATGGCTGTCGCAATGGTATTGGAGCCGAATACAACACCTCCCGGGTTTGCCATCACCTGCTCATGGTTATAGTCCCCGATGTTGTTGTTCCCGCTAAGCCCCCAGCTGGCGCGCAACTTTAAGGTAGAAGCATCGCCCAGGGTATTGGCATAAAAAGGCTCATTGGAGATCGTCCAGCCCGCTGACACCGAAGGGAAATACCCCCAGCGATTCAAAGGACCAAACCGGGAAGAACCATCTGTACGGAAGGAACCTGTCAGGTAATATTTATCCTTGAACCGGTAGGAAGCTCTGCCAAAGTAGGAAAGCAAGGTATGGGTGGATTTGCCGGTTCCTGAGTTGAGGAAGAAGTGGGTAGCATCGGCTCCTTTGCCTGTAATCTCCGGAATCCGGTCGTTCTGGAAACCTTGCGCCGATACGCTTATCAGATCACTGTTGGTTTTCTGGGCTGAGTAGCCGCCCAGAAAGTCCAGGTTGTGGTCATCGAGCTGCTTCCGGTAGTTGAGCGTAAATTCAGCCAGCTGATCCTGCTGCGTCAGCGTTTGCGCGGTTGCTTTGGCTGCTGCGATCGCCTGTGGCGAACCCGGAGGGTTGGCACCGTTGCTCAGGCTGGTCGGGTTGTAAAATTCATACTTCTCCTGATAGGTCTGCATGCCCAGGTTCGCCTTGAACGTCAGATCAGGCAACAGGTCATAAGCAGCATGGGCGTTGTAGGTACCTCTCAGCCCCTTGCGGTTGATCTCTGTCTCCCTTGCCAGGGCAACCGGGTTTTCGATGCTTTGGAAGCCAAAAGCCGAGGACTGCGAAGCCGCTTCGTTCTTGGCCAGGCTGCCGTCTTCGTTATACGCCTTAAAGATGGGCATGTATACCAGCGCTCCCAGGATTGGCCCCTGGTGGAAACGGCCTTCCTGCACTTCCCGGCCATCGGTATGCGTGAGGGCAAGATTAGCTCCCACTTTCAGCTTGCTGTTCACGTTCGCATCGACATTGGCCCGAAAATTCAGCCGCTCCTGTCCTGTGCTCACAATGATGCCTTCCTGCTTTTGATAGCCTCCGCTCAGAGCATACCGGATGTCCTTTGTACCTCCGGTGAAGGATAAATTATGCCGATGCATGATCGCATTGCGGTAGAGTTCATCCTGCCAGTCTGTGTTGTGCTCCGGCGTGAGCATGCGTTGGTTCGGGAAGTCGTATAAATACGTCGGTATGCTCACGGCCGAAGCGTTGCCTACTTTGCCGATGCGCGTTGCATTGTCATCGGAGTACATGGCATCCGACCAAGGCTTGCCGGCATTCACGATCAGGTCGCGGTAGGTACCGTTTCGGGCGTCGATCACGAGCTGCGCAAATTCCTCCGAATTCAGCAGGTCCACTTTGTTGCTAAGCTGGTGCACCCCGAACTGGTAATCGTATTCAAGCCGCCCCTTGCCTTCCTTGCCGCGTTTGGTCGTGATCAGCACCACCCCACCCGCTGCTCTGGAACCATAAATAGCTGCCGAAGCGGCATCTTTGAGGATATCGATGGATTCTATGTCATTGGGATTGATGAAAACATCGTTCCCAGCCGGATAGCCGTCAATTACGTAAAGCGGGTCCGAACTGGCATTGATGGAGCCGACGCCTCTCACCCTGATCTTGGTACCTACATAAGGCGCACCGCTCACCTGCGACACCTGTACGCCTGCCACCTTGCCTACCAGGCTCTGGCCAACAGTCGGAGCCGAGAGGTTCAGCTCTTTTGCCTTCACGCTCGAAATGGCTCCTGTCAGGTCACTTTTGCGCACCGTCTGGTAACCGACCGCTACAACTTCGTTGAGCATGAACTGGTTTTCCTGCAACCTGATGGAAAGCGTCGTTTGCCCGGAAACAACAACTTCCTGTGCCAGGTACCCGATAAACGAAAAGACAAGTGTGGCGCCTGGCGTTACCCGTATGCTGAAAGCACCATTCTGATCCGTAACCGTACCGTTCCCTGTCATCTTTTCCCCGATACTCACACCCGGTAAAGGTTGATTCTCTTCGTCGGTTACCACACCTGAAATACTGATGGGAGCCTGTTGGGAAACATAAGCCCTTCCTCCTGGCAAACTTACTGCAAAGGCAGGCGTAACCCCCACCATTAACGCAGCAAGCATCGGCAACATGACCGACCGCCTGCATGTAAAAGTTTTCTTCATTGAGATGTATATTTGTGTGCTTTTAAAATGATTAGGTGTCCCTCTTTTTTCCGGCTAAGCCAATTCCGAAGAGGCTGATAGTGAACTTCAGCAGCTGCCTGCAACTACTGCCAGGAAAGGGTCATAAAATGGGCGTTAGCTTTTCTGGAGGAAGTCACAGCGATTCCTTTTGTCAGGCCTTCCAGAAGGGCAAAGCCTTCCAGTTCGTCCTCCATGTCTATGTCGATCACTTTGATCACCTCTTGCCGGCCCTGCTCCAGGGATTTGCTTAAATTGAGGTAGGTGAACCGCCATTTGCGTCCTTCGATCTGGTTCTGGATCAGTACCAACATATCTTTTTCAGGTATGAAGTGGATGTTCTGTACCCATGGCCCGCAGGTAAACTTCTTGAACAGAACCCCTTTGTCGCTGGTTTTGGAGGCCTTCAACAGAGCTTGAGGATCATACAGCCTCACTTCGTTCGCTTTGTTTCCGTAATCTGCCGTGGCCACATACCATTTGTTCCGATAGGTCACATACTCGGGTCTTGTCCCTTGTATGCAGGCATCGTCTTCTATTACTTTCAGCAGGTTGCCATCCAGCGTCCCCTTTTCCAGAAGGCCTTCCCAATCGACGGCATATATGACCGCTTTCCAGGCCGTTCCTTCTTTGTTCAGCCGGATGCTGTTGCCGATGAAAGTGGGACCTTTGCCATTATAAGCTATACCTGTCGGGTGATTGATGACATCTTTTCCATCCTGTGTCAGGAGCACCTCCTTCTGGGTATAGGCCAGACTGTCGCCAGCTACTGCATACTCCCGGATCATACCTGCTTCCCTGTCACCGTACAGGTAGGCTTTCCCGTTGATATAGGAAACGCCCTGGCAGGCACCCAGCGCTTCTGCCGTGAATGTGTGCTGCAGCGACATGTTTACATTGCCGATTGTAAAGGGGAAGGCACCCAATGCCAGCGCTAATACAGCTGTTGTTATTTTCATGATGAGCTACTTGTTTCTTTTTAGAATAAAGGCAGGACTAAGGGTCGAGGGGCTCGAGCGGGTTGATGTGCAAGGCATCCACAACCGGGTAAAACTCCGCTTCTGTGTTGGAAAGCCGCTTGCCGTTCCGGAAGGGCACGTGGAGGAGCTCCTTCTGGCACCTGGCAGCAAGACTGCCCGTGATCGCAAAGCTTTGCGCCTTGGAAGTTGAGGTAATGCAGGGCTTATCGAACGGCATGCCGTAGCGGAAAATGAGACGGGCTGTGTTGCGCATGTTCGTGGTGGTATGGCGGGCGTGCGGCTCCATGATGATGGCGTTTTCGGGAACTCCCATGGTCTCCATCAGGTACTTCTTCATCTCATAGGCCTCGCTATACCTGGTTTTATAGGGATGCACCCTGCCACCGGACAAGACAATAAAGGGAGCCATACCTTCGAAATAGCGCTTGGCTGCGATCCGGGTGCGGAGAATTCCGACAGCGCTCAGTTCCACTTCCGGATCATCAGGTCCTGCGCCGGGCACCAGAATCAAGGTATAGCGATAGGCGTCCCAGTTGATGGTTTTGATGCGGTCGTACGCAGCCTTGTTCACAGTAGCCAGCATGGGCTCATAATCGGCTGCTTCCGTGCGGTGGTTGATCTCTAAAAAGCGAAGGGCATATTGCAGGGAAGGTTCAAAAAAAAGACTCGTCTGGTTACTTTCATCCAGCACCGCTTCCGTGCAGGTATAGACAAGGTCGCCGTACTTTTTATCCTGTATCCGAAAACTGATGGAGTCTATTTTGGGGTAATTGGGCTTCTCTCCTTCTGCGTATACCCCGATGGTATGATTTATACCTTTGGCATCCTGCTCCCAGGCTTTCACCAGCAGTTGTTGGGGTGACTCCCTGGCAAATAAGATGTAGGTGCCCGAAGGGAGGAGGTGATGCTGCACTAACTTTCCGAGTGCATTGTCTTTCTTGTAGAGTTTCGTTAGCCGGTCACTCACCTGCTTGATTTCACTGGCAGTAAACTTCATTCCCGTCGTGTAACACAAAACATCTTTGTTACAATCCTTCAGGGCCAGGGAAAGTGCATCGAGCTTGCCTTTGTGAATTTTACGCAGTGCAGCGTCTTTTTCCAGCAGCTCCCGGACTTCTTTTACTTGCTGAAATAAAGTGAGCAGGTAATAATTTTTGGTTTGAACGGCAGTCTTTGCTTCCACCAGCCTGTAATTGGCAACAGGCGGGGTGCCTTGGGAAAGGGCGGTAACAGTTAAAAGACTGAGTGCCCATAAGAGCAGTACTGGTTTTTTCAAGCTGAAGAAGTTTATGTTTCTCCAGCAAAAGTATCTGCACAGGATTACCTGAATGTTAATCCTGGATTAAGTTTAAACTATGAAATTGGGGGAAGCCTTTAAAATTCCATGGCGCAAACGAAAAGGCGCAAAGGACTACTTTTGAGCGAAGACCTGAAACAAGCAAAAACACATTCCCCTTTGAGCTATATCATTACAGAGGTGGCGCCGGGTAATGTAAAAGGATGGCCTGGCTAGAGCCGGACTTCTTTACATAAACTTACCTGTTTGCAGGTTATACTTCTGCCCTTTGGGAAGCACGTGCAGGATCAGGTTTTCCAGGCAAAGGGCCTCCCCTTCTCGGATGTCCCGGTAGTTATTCTTTTCCATCCTCCGCCCATCGAGTATGATCACCAGACCCGAGCCGATTGTTTCTACACATGCATTGTTCTTTATCAGGATACCCGTATCCTCTCCGAGCCCTATGCCGATATGGGAGGGAACGCGCGCAATGGCCTCTATGAGGCGTGGCATACGGCGGCGGTTTACAAAGTGCGTGTCGATAATGACCCCGTCAATCAGGTTCATGCCTTCCTTCAGTTCCACTTTCCCCTTCACCAGTGAATCCGTGCCTATGGACCCATCGATGATCGTTTTCGAAAGGGCCATGGCTCCTGCGCTTGTCCCCGATATCAGGAACATCTCCTCCTGCTCATAGCGGCATTTGAGGATCTGCAACGCTTCGGTTTTGAGAAATACCTGCCGGATACGCTCCTGGTCTCCTCCCGTAAACATAACCGCATTGGCCTCTCGGAGCCTATCCAGGTATAGCGGGTTGGCTGCGTCGCAGGGTTGTTGTATAGGCAGCACGCCTACATTGTCGCAGCCCAGTAACAGGAAGGCGTCCGTGTACATCTTCCCCATTTCTTCCGGAATGCTGGAGGCGGTGGTGATAACTTCGATGCGGGTGCCAGGGCCAGGGAGTTCATCGTGTATGCGCTTCAGGATACCCTGGTCAAAGAAACGCAGCTGGTTGCGGGACGCGCTGTCATCCGGAGCCGGCACTGTTCCTTTGTCCTCGTTACCCCCAATGGCCACTAATTTCCCCTTGGATGTCTGCATGTTTTTAGCTTAGGGTTTTATCAGACGGATGCTTCCCTTCATGATAGGGTGAAAGCTGCAAAAATAAGCGGTGTTTTGTGTCGCAACCATACGCCAGGAATCTCCCGGAGCAAGTGGGGGTGATTTCCATAGCTTTCCGGATGCTTCTGTGACATCATGCGTCACCATATCCTTGTTGAGGAAGGTGACCGTATCTCCTTTTTTCACCAGAAGTTCGGCCGGGCTAAACTTCATCTGGCTGATCTCAACGGTAAGCCCCCGTGGAGCGGGAGATTCAGAAGCGGGCCGCAGCCCGCTCAGAAGAAAGACAAGGCACGGCAGGTATAGGCAGCTCCTCAAAACTGCTTTTGCAAGACTCATTTTCCGTTGAGTTGCTTTTGCAGCATTTCCGCGTGCTCCAGGTGGGCTTTGAGCGCCGGTGCTACATTTTCCAGCAGTGTCTTCAGTTCCGCATTCTCTGCCTCAGGTATGAGCAGCCCTTCCACCGCTGAGATCACGGCTTTGTGGTAAGCAACTTCATTGTCGATGTAGGCTTTGTCGAACGAATTGCCTGACTTTGCCAGAAGCATTTTCTTTGTCTTCTCCGCATCAGCGAGCAGTTGCTGGCTTACGGCATTGTCCTGGGGCGTGACGTTGAGTTCCTGAACGAGCGCCACTGCCTGCCCGATCACGGCTTTGTGGTCGCTTGTCATCGTCTCTGCGAATTTCAGCACATCGGCATTCTTAGACTTTTCTTTGGCGATTGCAGCGTAGTCAATATCGATCTGATTGGCAGTCACGGCGGTATGCGCCACTTCCGGATCTGATAATTTGGGATTCTCCTGCGCCATCGCGGGGACGGCAAGCATAAGACTGAAGTAAGCTATACCTGTGCCCCATGCGAGAAGTGATTGAATTTTTTTCATGGCTTCTGATTTTAGTCTTGGTTTCCTATTAGAGGAGGATTGCCCGGAACAGTTACAAAAACACCTGGTTTATTTTTAGTTGAAAGCAAGTATAGCAATCCGTGTCAGCAAGCAGCGCCGGTCATGTCCCACGCACCGCTGAAAGGTATGCCTCTTACCTGCAGTCTTAGGGCAGTGCGGCCATTACCCTTTCTACCATTGCATCGCATCGTTTGTATCCGTACTCGAACACATCCTGGCTGATGGAAAGTTTATAGAGACTGTCCTTCAGCATAGACTTCGCCCGGTGCAGCCTGACTTTGGCGTTGCTCTCGGAAATATCCAGGCACTGGGTCACTTCATGGGAACTCATCCCCTCCACCTCCAGCAAGGTATAAATCACCCTGTACTTCTCAGGCATACGATCGATCGCCTGCTCCAGAAGCTGCTTCACCTCTTTTCGGATGGCCATGTTTTCCGGGTTCATAAAATTTGATTGTGTTAGTAGGTATGGATAATTGTCATGAGGCGTTTCGGTCGGTTCAGGTGCCGGTGCAAACTTCTTTCTTTCCCGCAGCTTTCCCAGGGCCACATTGATCCCGATACGAATGAGCCAGGTGGAGAAGCGCGCATCGTGCCGGAACTGGTAGAGCTTTTCGTAAGCCGCCAGGTAGGTGTCCTGCATGGCATCCTCGGTATCCTGTTCTTCCTTCAGGTAGCTTCTCACCGTGCGGTAGAGCGTCTGGTTGTAACGCCGCATCAAGAGCTCGTAAAGCTCTTTCTCACCCTCCAGCACCCGCGCCACTACCTCTGCGTCTGTGGCCCTGCTCTTTTCCGATAAGATAATGCTTTCAACTGTTCCCATGTCGTTTCTTTTTACTGATTAGATGCAATTCCGCTTAAAACGTTACATTCTTTTGTAACGGATTTCATTTTCAATCATCTAACTAGCAGACTATTAAAAAAACAAACTATTCAAAACAAATTAAACCGGAGGGACCATACCATGAACACATCCGCAATCTCTGCCGCCGAGGCTAGAACAGCACCTGACCGGGTGGGCCAGGCGACCATGCTTCTCAAGTACACCTTCGCGCTCGTGCCCATTGTGGCGGGGCTGGACAAATTTCTGAATTTGCTCACCGACTGGAGCAAGTACCTCGCACCTGTTGTGGTAGACAGCATACCCCTGTCGCCAGCCACCTTCATGTACATCGTCGGTGCCATCGAGATAGTAGCGGGCATACTGGTCTTCGTCAAACCGAGAATCGGGGCGCTGGTGGTGGCCCTGTGGCTGGTAGGTATAGCCATCAACCTGCTGCTGTCGGGGCAGTATTATGACGTAGCGGTACGGGACCTGGTGATGGCCATCGCTGCCTTTTCGCTATACCTGTTACTAGGTGACAGAGAGCGGTTTGCCTGATAGTGAAGCACCCCTGAAACTACCGTGGGAGGTAACGCCGCTACGAAAGCCAGTGGGGTTATCTCCCATCGCTGGTTCCTGGAAAGCATCAGGACCTGGAACTTGGTCACGAATAACCTGATCATAAGCAAAGAGAATCAAACCAAAACAGGAAAGATATGGCAGTACAGCAAGTTACTCAGTCGCTGTGGAGCGCAACCACCGGATTTAAGACCTACCCGCAATTACAGGGCGACATCGAAGTGGATGTGGCCATCGTAGGGGCAGGCATCACGGGCATCAGCACTGCTTACCTGCTGGCCAGGGAGGGCAAACGCGTGGCAGTGCTGGAGTCCTTCCAGGTTGGCTCAGGGACCACAGGCTCCTCGACGGGGAACCTTTACGCTACTATCGGGGAGTACCTGGATACCGTGGAGTCAAAGCACAACGAAGATACGTTGCGAGCAGTGGTCACGTCCCGGACGGCGGCCGTCGACTGGATAGAGCGGCTGGTGCAGCAACACGGCATAGCATGTGAGTTTACCCGGGTGCCCTGGTACCGGTTCTCCGAACCAGGCGATGACATGGCGGAACAGTTGAGGCGGGAAACCAAGGCGGCTGCGAAAGCCGGGTTGATTGTCTCAGACCAGGCTCCGGCCAATTTCCCGTTTCAGGTGGAAGCCATCACAAACGTAGCGGGCCAGGCGCAGTACAACCCACTGAAGTACGTGCAAGGGCTCGCTGCCGCCATTGACGGCAACTACTGCCAGGTATACGAAGGCACCAAAGTAACGATCGTGGAAGACGGAAAACCCTGCATAGTGCATACCGAGCGGGGCACGGTGACAGCCACACATGTGGTGATGGCCACGCACTCGCCCAAAGGAGTATATGCCGTACATACCACCATGGAGCCCTGCCGGGAGTTTGCCCTGGCAGTACGCCTGAAAGGCGCTCTACCGGCAGGTGGCATCTACTGGCACAGGCAGCAGGCGCAACATTATTCCATCCGTCCCTACAGCAACGCACAAGGCAACTTCCTGCTGGTGCTGGGGGAAACTTATAAAGTAGGGCAACAGGAGCACAACGAGCAGGCTTTAGGGAAGCTGGAGCAATACGCAAAGGAGCGCTTCGACGTCGACCATGTCGTATACAAGTGGGCTGCACAGAACTACAGACCCGCCGATGCGCTGCCTTATATCGGCACCAGCCCCATGCAGGAAAACACCTACATTGCCACCGGGTTTGCCGCTGACGGCCTCACCTGGGGCGCCCTGGCCGCTATGATCATCAGCGATGCCCTGGCTGGCAGGAAAAATCCGTGGGCCATGTTCTTTGACCCCAGGCGCTTTACCCCGCTTGCCTCTGCCCCTCAGTTCATCAAAGATAATACAGACGTAGCTTTCCAGTTGGCAAAAGATTATCTCTTCTATGGCCAGGTAGAGGAGTTACAGGAAATAAAGCCGGGAGATGGCAAAACCCTGGAGATTGACAAAGAAAAAGTTGCCGCTTACCGCGACGAGGCAGGAAAGCTGCATGTGGTGTCGTCTGTTTGCACGCACATGGGCTGCATCGTGCACTTCAACAACGCTGAAAAGAGCTGGGACTGTCCCTGCCATGGCAGCCGCTTTTCGGTGGAAGGGGAAGTACTGGAAGGACCGGCCTACAGCAACCTGGCCAAGCCAGGCAGTTTGGAAAGGGTCCGGAAGAAGTAAGGTTATCGGTTGGGGCTGCGGCCAATCCAACAGCGGAGAAGGGAATTAAGAGTGAAAACTTTCCTCGGTTACAAGAAGATATACAGCATTAGACTCTTCCCTCTCTGAGCCTGAGTCCCGGTTAATTCCGATGCGCTTACTGTTTGAATGCCGGATTTGCGAACCTGGCCTTCGTGCGCAGCCAATCCTTCGCTTCTTCCATATCCTCAAACACCTGGGCCTCAAAAGCAGTGACCTTGGAGAGGAAATCATCGGCAGTAGCTTCGGCGAAGGTTTCCGGTTGTACGACCATCGCATAATATTCCAGCCCGGCACTAGCCGCCTCAGGTGCCCAGTCGTAGAGCATCCAGTTCAGGGAATGCTCCCAGGTGCCTATCATCAGACGGGTATCCAGCAGGATGCTGCTGTAATCGATGTTGGTCAGCACCTCGGTATAGGCTGACACACCCGTTTTCATATTTTCCTCCGTGGGGTATCCTATCCAGTTGACATACACCCACCGGTTCAGTGTGTCCAACTCTATAGTCAGGTACACACTTCCAAATGCATTTGTAAGGGACTGTTCCATAATCTATACCTCCTAACCGGCTCCCAGATGAGATGGTTCAATCTACACCCTATGTTAGCGCATCAGAA
>NZ_JSYF01000620.1:0-1504 GCF_054824225.1 Pontibacter sp. HJ8 | reverse complement strand
GTCTCCCCCGGAACTTCTCTCAAACAGCACAAGACCTATGCCTGGTACCAGGCCAAACCGGCTGAACCGGCCGGGTATGACAAAGGCTATAGCGCCAGCCTGCACCAGCATCTGATTCGGGCAGTAGAGGAGGAGCTGGCACAAAAAGGGTATAAGAAATCTGCGGAAAATCCGGATCTGCTGCTCGCCTACGATGTGAGCGTATCCGTACCCGAAGAAAAAGATAAACCGGGCATGTACGGGCCAGGCTTCGGTTACAGCTATGCCTATATGTCGGGCTACCGGTATGGGTATGGCAACGCACAGATGCCGGGCTACCGCGCCGTAGACCTGTTCAAGGAAGGCACCCTGATCCTGGATGTGATTGACCCGGATTCTAATCAGCTGCTATGGCGTGGCTGGACGGAAGGGGCCGTCAGTAACTTTGGTACCGGCTATGGAAAAGTTCAGGACCTGGTAGGTACTATTCTGAAAGGTTTCCCGGCAGCGACAAGCCGCTAAGTCGTCTACTGCCACCGGGACCGGCTGCGCTAGTCGGCGCGTACAAAATTGTTGAACCGCATCACGTCCGTAGGTCGCCCCACCACATAGATCACATCGCCTCTGGTTAATTTGGTGCGGGCATTGATTTCCATGATGTTTTGCCCGTCGCGCTTGATGGCAACAACCGTGACCCCAAACCGGTTACGCACGTCTGCTTCAACCAGGGGTTTATCTACCAACGAGTCATCTTTGGTGTAAATGCGCAGGCTTGCAACTTCCAGATCAGGCAGGTCCGTTACGATGTTTCGGGTTGGATTCTTTCGTTTGGCGATGCCGCGCAACATGTCATAGTTATCCGCCCGGATGCTATTGGTGAAGGCTTCGATCTCATCCCGTGGCATCAGGTACTTGGACAGCACGCGGGTAAAGATCTCGATCGAAGTCTCGAACTCTTCCGGTATCACTTCATCGGCCCCGATGCGGAAGCTTTCTTCCATCTCCTGCACAAACCGGGTACGCACGATGATGTGTACTTTGTCGCTGATCTCCCGGATGCTGGAAATAATACGCCCGGTTGCCTCCGGATCAGAAATGGCAACTACCACCACGCGCGCTTTGTGAATGTTGACGAGGGATAGAATGGTGCCATGCACCGCGTCCCCATAAAGAATAGGCTCCCCATGGTGGCGCTCCTCCCTAACGGTGACGGCATTGAGTTCTATAATGACATAAGGAATACCGGCATGGCGTGCAGCTTTAGCGACATTGCGCCCGTTTATACCATAGCCGATGATGACAATATGATCTTCCAGGTGATGCATTTCATCATTCTGTTCTATTTGGGCAGCTGTTTCGGCCGGAGGTTCCTGGGCAGGCGCCAGCTTTGAGCTTATCTTGTTGGCGATCACGTGAAAGTATTCGATCACAAAAGGGGTAAAAGCCATGGTCAGAAGCGAAACAGACAGGAAATACTGGTAGACTGAGCCGGAGAGGAGTCCGCTGTTTATACCTGTTTTGGAAA
>NZ_JSYF01000619.1:0-2205 GCF_054824225.1 Pontibacter sp. HJ8 | reverse complement strand
GGGTTTTGACCGTATTCAGGGATACGAAGAGCTTATCGGCTATTTCCTGGTTCGACAGGTTTTCGGCCATCAGTTGCAGCGTCTCCTGTTCACGGGTAGTAAGGCCAAAATTGCCGGAAGCTGAATTTCCCCGCTTTTCTATCGTACGCTTGAGACTGTTGATAAACCGGTGCGGGAGTTTGCCTTTACCTGTTGCCTGGTTTTTGAACACTTCCTGCAGCAAAGGGTTGATCTGATCCAGGTAATTGATATGATACATGACAATTTCGTCAGCTGCGGCATATTCCAACGATTCGGTTAAGCAGGACAATCCTTTTTCCTTTTCGCCTCTTACCAGGTGAAGGATGGAAAGTAAGATCTTGGTTTCAATCATGCGCTCAATCCGGTTTTGAGTACTGGCCATAGCATACAGTTGGGAAAGCAGCCCGTACGCTTCATCCAGTTTATATTCTGCCATGAGCAGCAAGGCATAGGCAACATAGCGGTACTCTTCGGCATAGGTAATGGTTTTGCCAGAGACTACTCCATGATCTTCCAAAAAAGCGCGGGATTTTTCCAGTTCTTTCCGGACTACGAGAAAGGTTCCTTTCCAGCCGATATACATGGAGTACAGGAAGGGGGCAACCTTATTCTTTTGCATGGCCACTTCCAGCTCCTTAAGTTTGGTTTCCGCCCCTATGTAATCACCCTCCGTATAAAGTAGCACTGAATAGATGATCAGCACCAGTACTTTGGAAGTAATGTTTGCTTCCCTGATACACAGGTTATACGCAATTTTTATCTGCTCAGAGGCTCCTGCCACGTCTCCCCAGTAGTACTGGATGGCAGCCATGTTAGCATATAAAACGGCAAAGGTCCAGTCTGTTTTAACCAGCGTAGCATACCCGTTCTCTTTCAGGAATTCTATAAGATCGGCGCTTCTTTTATAGGATACTTTGTAGAGCCCCAACCGGCCTTCCGTATAGCCCAGCGTAATACCGATAGTCGTAATGAGGTAAATATTGCCGGATCTTTTGCCAAACACCAACGCCTTTTTTAAGGCTTCGGTGCTCTCTGAAATGTTTTCATTGGCTAGTTGGGCCATTCCTTCCGTATACCCTCCCCAACTAAACCACAAAGGATCCTCCTCCGAGAGATTTTCCAGCGCCGTGCGGCAGTAGTCCAAAATAATATCCGGCTTTCCCAGGAAGGAATACTGATAAGCAGTAGCAATTGCTAGTTTCCCTAACAATTTCTTCTGATACAGGGTCGCTTTCTCTTCGACCTGCCCTGCAGCTAATTTCTGGCGTGTAATTTTTTCGGCATTGGTTAAAAGCGGAGCGGCTTTTTGAATCTGCCCGGCCGTAATAAGTACCCAGGCATAAAATAAGCTAAACTCCGGGCTCTTTTTTATGACCTCGTCCGGTAACAGGTCTCCATACTTCATAATGGAAGCGTGGTTGCCGTTTTCCCACAGGTCCTCCGATGATTCTGCCAGCAACTGAATGGCTTTTTCATACTGCTGTATTTGTAGCATATGCTCAATTGCCAAGGGATACATGTGGTTTTCTTCAAACCAGGCGCCGGCTTTGGCATGCAGTTTCAGGACAGCAGATTTTTCCTTAGCCAACAGGCGTTGTTTTAATAAATCTGCAAAAAGGTGGTGGTAACGGTACCATTTTCGTTCCGCATCTAACGGAACAATGAACATGTTATTTCTCTCCAGCATTTCCAGTACATCCTGACTATCCTGGCGATCCAGAAGCGCATCGCAGAGCGGGGCGGATAGTTGTTCCAGCAGGGAAGTCTGTAGCAAAAACTCTTTAATCTCCGGCGATTGGTTCTTCAGCACCTCTTCGATCAGGTAATCCATTATATACCGGTTGTCGCCTCTGAAATCCTGAATAAACGATGCGCTGTCTTCACGGCCCTGAAGCGACAGGGCAAGGAGTTGCAAACCGGCGATCCAGCCTTCTGTTTTAAAGGCCAGGGATTGTACCTCCGCAATGCTTAGCTTGAATTTTAGCTTTCGATTGAATAGGAAATGAATCTCGTTGAGCGTAAAGCTCAGGTCTACCGCCCTTAACTCTACCAGCTGGTGCTGACTTCTTAGCTTTGCAATTGGTAAAAGAGGATCAGCCCTGGTCAGGATTACCAGGTGAACGTTTTGTGGTAGATGGTCGATGAAATAGGCAAAAAGGTTTAATACATCATGGTTAGTAATGG
>NZ_JSYF01000618.1:0-1053 GCF_054824225.1 Pontibacter sp. HJ8 | reverse complement strand
GCTGCTTGTATACCTTGGCAGATTTGGGAGCTCGGAAAGGAGCGATCACACCGTTGATCAGTGCATAGCGTGCAACCGGGTTTATATCAATTACGCGCTTGTCCAACAGGAACTCGCGCAGGTACTTTCTTACATCGGGAGTGTTGGGGGTGTCCGGTGTTCCCAGGTTCACCAACAGCACACCTATCTTACTATTCGCCTTCTTACTCATTCAACATTAAAGGTTTATCGCGTGCAAAGATACAAAGTATAATGATGCCGGGTATAGGCCACAGGGAAGGATAATGATGATCTTTATCACTTCCTGCACGCCCTGCCCCTTTCCGCTGTATAAGTCATCGGGGCTCCGAAATGTTCTGCAAACCACAGCTATACCTGTCCCCTAAAGTATAATTCACTCATTTTCACCTCTTCTCATTTGGAAATCTTTACAACATGATATCATTAACCGTAAAAAAGAAGTAATTTTGCAACCTCAAATTTAAAAGTATGTCCGATACTCCGCATAAAGCTGGTTTTGTCAGTATAGTAGGTAAGCCGAACGTGGGTAAGTCTACGCTCATGAACGCCCTGGTGGGTGAAAAGCTGTCTATCATTACTTCCAAAGCGCAGACTACCCGGCACCGCATCATGGGGATTCTGAACGGAGAAGACTTCCAGATTGTCTATTCCGACACGCCAGGTATAATCAAGCCCCAATATGCCCTGCACGAGTCGATGATGAGCTTTGTGCGCACTTCGCTGGAAGACGCTGACATCATCCTGTTTGTGACGGACATTTATGAGAAGCACGACGAAGACGATGTGATCAAGCGGCTGCAGCACGCCGAGGTGCCGATCCTACTGCTCATCAACAAGATCGACCAGGCCACGGAAGAAGAGGTAAACGAAAAGGTAGCCTACTGGCAGGAGAAGATGAACCCAACCGAAATTCATCCGATTTCGGCCCTGCACAACTTCGGTCTGGAGCAGATTTTCGGGCGACTGCTGCACTATCTGCCCGAACATCCGGCTTTTTATCCCAAAGATGAACTGACTGACAAGCCGGAACGT
>NZ_JSYF01000617.1:0-803 GCF_054824225.1 Pontibacter sp. HJ8 | reverse complement strand
AATTGGAGGCAGAAAGCGGTAACGAAGCCAACTAAAAAATCATTGACTAATAACCTTATAAAACTAAAATTATGTCGATAAAAAGAAAATTGGTCAAAGTCTATACGCCAAATGATGAACCTGGCTTTTTAGGCCCTGACCATAAAGCCCGTCAAATAGTACGGGGAGATTTTAAACAAACGGACCCCTTTATCCTGCTGATGGACGATATGCTTGATAAAAAAGATGAGAAGCCTGTTGGTGGCGCGCATCCGCATGCAGGATTTGAAACTGTCTCGCTACTACTGGAAGGTCAGATTGGCGATGATACACATAAAATGAAAAGTGGCGATTTTCAGATTATGACCGCTGGAAGTGGTATTGTGCACACAGAAACTATAGACAGCATTGCAAAAATGAGGTTGTTGCAAATGTGGCTTAATCTTCCCAAGAAAGACCGTTGGACGACACCGAAAGTGCAGGACTTATCGTGGGCAAATACACCTAAGTTATCCGAGAACGGGGTAAGCATCACGCTTTACAGCGGTAATTTGGCAGGTCTTACATCACCTATCCAAAATTTTGTTCCGTTAATTGTAGCAGATATTACTTTGGAGCCCCATGCTGCAACTGTACTGGATATACCAGCAGATTACAATACATTCCTATATGTTCTGAATGGAAATGCAAAAGTTGGTGAAGATGAACAGCTCTTATTACAAGACCAGGTTGGCTGGCTAAACATGTCAGGTGAAGAAGGCGCTAGTGCGTTGAAAGTAATGGCTGGTAGCGAAGGAATACGGTTTGTATTGTATGCTGGCCAA
>NZ_JSYF01000616.1:0-675 GCF_054824225.1 Pontibacter sp. HJ8 | reverse complement strand
ACCCATAAGCCAGCTACGCCGCCTTATGGCCAAGCACGTTAGGCACGGTTTAAAAATATAGGAAGTTGAAAAATAGTTTTCTGCCTATTGGGTTAATACTCACCTTCACAGTTAAAGGCTGTTCTTAGGTTACTGATTCAACAACCAATATGAAGCTATACAAAACAGTAAGACTTATAGGGACTTTCTACAGAGGTTTTGTTCTGGCTTCGGTACTGACAACTATTTGCTGCATAAAATTACTTTGGGATTACAATTTTATGATATTCGGTATCCTGTTTTGGTTTAAAGTAGCCACCCTTGGTCTTATATTTTACTTTATTAACAGCTATAAGAGCAAACACTACTATTATTATCAAAACCTGGGGTTATCCAGGGCCATGCTCTGGGCGACTACCTTAGGCTTTGACCTTTTCTTGTTTTTATTTCTCATTGTACTTGCTTACAAAATCAGATGATTCACAAACTGGAAGCAGACAGTATTCAACTGGAGTTTGATGGCAGAAGGATACTTTCCGACATCCACCTGAAATGCGAAACAGGGGGAATAACCGGTTTGTTGGGCAGGAATGGGCAAGGCAAATCCTGCCTGATGAAAATCATTTACGGCAGTCTTACATGTGAGAAGTCCGTCAGGATTGATAACAGGGTTCAGTTCGAAGCTTTTAAGCGCCC
>NZ_JSYF01000615.1:0-1801 GCF_054824225.1 Pontibacter sp. HJ8 | reverse complement strand
GCTTTTTTTTGCCCTTTTACAGATTTCTGAATAGCCCGAAGCCAGCAAGGCCTATAGATTTGCGCGGGAACAAAAACCAGCTGGAAGTAGGTATAGCACCGAAGGATTGGCTGCATGTGATCAGCCTGCTCAACGAATACCAGAAATCCAGCCTGTTTTAAAAAGATGGAATAGGCTATTGGAAAAGGCCTGACCGAGGGTAAATAAAAGTCTATCCTGACTACTTCCCGGCAGGTCATTAAAGTGAAAGCAATCGTGTATACTTTACTATCCAAACTAAACACTCACTTCTTGTTATAAAAACTATTGACCTCCGCTAAAAGCTTTCTTTTATCCTCTACTCAGGTTAGTTCTGATCAAATGCTTTCAGCAGAATCTTCGGCTGGATGTTGACCATGAGCCAGCCCCAATCGGCGTAAGCAGTAGCATGGCCCCCTTTTAGCGCCTCCATGGATTTACCAGCCAGCATTGTGCTGTAGCCAAACGAGAACTGCACCTGGTCGGAGTATTTGTATTGCAGGACGGCATCAATCTCAGAACCCAGGTACTTGGATCGCGTGCCACGCAATGTCTCCGTAGCCTGCAGATTTTTGGCCAGTGCAAACAGGTGGTAATCCAGTGACAGGCTGTATCTGGGATCACTGCTGTAGTTTACTTTCAGAAAGTTGTCCTGCAAGCCCCCGTTTCGGGTGTCAGTCGGTATGTTGATGAAATAATCCATGTAGCCGTAGTACTTGTGGTTGGTGGCATAAAGTGTATTGAAGCCACCGGAAAGATAGTTTGTGCCAAGGGTGAATTTCAGAGGGCTAAGGGTATAGAGCAATTCTGCTATACCTAAATAAGCACCTTTGGCCTTACGAAGGGTATACTCACCGGACTGCCTGTAAAAGGCGCCGTTAAATTGTAAGCTCTTCTTTTTATAAACCAGATCAAGACCGTAGGTATGCCGGAAGGCCACACCACCGACTGAATCAGGCTGCTGAAAGCCATCACTGATGTGAAGTCCGGTGAGTGTCAGGTGCTCGTGCAACTGCTTCCTGCCCCAAAGGAATCCTAGCACTTTGTAGTTGTTCAGACTATAGAAGCTGCCGTATACCTGCTCCTTCTCCTGGTTATAGGCCCCTCCCATATCAAAGCTCAGGCCCTGAAGCCGGGCTTTCAGCAGCACAGCGTCATGGCTTCTACCCTGCTGCACCCAATCCACATTCCCCAGCAGCCTGTCATCATTGTATACAAGCTCCTGCCTGCCTGCCCGTAAAGAAAATTTAGATGATAGCGCCACTTCGCCCCATGCTTCATGTATGGCAGTCGATGGAACATCTTTTAGCTGAGCCTCGTCCCCCCATACCCGCACATCCTGGAGGCTGAATTTCAGCAGCAAATTTTCCTGTTTGTAGTCCAGGTTGAGTCTCGAACGTTGTGACACAAAGAAAGCTCCGCTGCTCTCTTTAGTTGGTAATGATTGATAACCATTGCGCCATTCTGCACGCGGCCGGACCTGAGGAGTCAGGTATAGCTGCGCCCATACAGCGCTGATTGGTAAAAGAATAAGGCCTCCCAATAGGAGTAGCTGTTTAATCACCCGAGTTCTCATATAGTTGTTTTGTTACAGTTCTCAACACCCCTCCCAACCGAACTTACAAGAGAGGCTTTTCGGCCCAACACCAGGTAAGCAAGAGTAGCTAGGCGTCGTATGGCAACAGCATCAAACTGATTTATTAGAGCTGCCACGGTGCTAAGTACAGCAATAGCTCAGGCACACGCTATGACGTTCGTCATGGCGCTAGATGACTTTGGTTAG
>NZ_JSYF01000614.1:0-563 GCF_054824225.1 Pontibacter sp. HJ8 | reverse complement strand
GAAGTAAACAACACGGGCATCTTCTTACTTTGCTTCGGAAGGGTATCGGTGAAACTTTTAAAATTACTTAATGTACTCATAGCTGAAAAGGCAAGTAGGGTCTGCAAAAAATGCTTGCGAACCATGTTGATTAAGCTCTTGGCTGAATAGGGGCTTTCTTAGCTCTCCCCCAAGCCACAAACAGCGCCACCGCAGCTAGAATCAGGTTCATTCCGATAGCAGAGAACTCCCCTCTTGAAATATGAAAGATCGAAGCAAAGACCATCACGGCTACCAGACCTAATGCTGCCCATACTGTTAGTTGTGGTTTGATTCTTAGGAGCGCAGGGAGCAATAAGCCAAGACCACCCAATACTTCACTTATCCCGATAAAGCGCACCAGTGCTGCAGGCACTTCACTTGCCCAAGGTAGCATCTGTGAAAGTTGTTCAATTGGCTGAGCCACTTTCATAAAGCCTGACATAAGGAACATACCCGCTAAAAGAACCTGTGCGATCCAAAGGGTAATGTTCAAAGCTTTGTTGTTATTCTGGTTTGTTACAGTGTGCGTTGTCATGATGTTT
>NZ_JSYF01000613.1:0-1452 GCF_054824225.1 Pontibacter sp. HJ8 | reverse complement strand
AAAGTAAATGTATCAAAATTAACTTTTCTAAAAATAAGGTTCCTGAAGGCATAAGATGGGACGATTACAAGGAATTCAGTATGTGTAAAACAGCCAACGATATTAAATCCTTGCGGATAAAACTCGATGATACCACCCAACGGACCACCAAAAAGCCTCTCAGTTAATGCTTAGAGGCTCTTTTTATACCCTTGGGACACTATTCGAACACCACGGCAGTTATTTATATACCAAGAAACTCTTTTTAAATGTCCTGCTTCACTAACGGATTGGGCTATGAAGTGATGTAGCTACTCTATAGGCATTGTTAGATGGCGTAATGTTTTTTTATATTTGTCTTAGATTATCTCTTTCTCTGACAATCATTTTATCTAGATTTGAAGATTCAATCTTAGGACTTTCTCTTGGAATATAGATACTCCCAATAGAATCAATAATTCTGTCACCCATCCCTTTCCCATCTAGCCAATGCGTTGGATCATATTGGTCGAAGATTTCCTGAAAGACATTGTTCTCTTTGCTAGCCTCAATATATATATTTCACCGCACCATTGCAGAAAAATTTTGTTAGCAACATGGCTCTTCCTTCTCGCAACTTGTAGTCGGTTGTTACATTGTTGCCATGGTGTCGCGGAATAAAATGAATTGTCTCGCCATCGTCATGACCTGCACGTAAATGTTTTACCTTTTTACTCTGTTTTTAAAACTTTTACAGGTTCAATTTGCGCCGCTCGAATGGTTTGGGATAGGACAGTCAGAAGCCCGACTATGGCCACCAAACCAAAGCCTATGCTTACATTCATAAAACTTAAATCAACAAGACTGCTGCCTATATCTTGTCTGATTAAATCACCGCCAAACAAACCAGCCGGAACACCAATAAGTCCGGCAATCAGGATAAGAATGCCGAAATTTTTGGTAACTACCCACACCAATTCTTTGTTGCTTGCTCCCAATACTTTTCTTATACCCAGTTCCTTAACGCGTGTTTCTACGGAGTAACTGGCTATACCTAATATGCCCAGACCAGCTATTATCATGACGATAAGGGCTAAGCCTCCAAAAATCTCCATTTCTCCACTGATTTTCTCTGGATAACGGTGCTCTTTTAGGTTATAAAGATTTGCTGTTTTTTCAGGAAAATGGTTTTTCCATAAGGATTGAATAGCCTCGGTCACTTCCAGTTCTGTATTTGGCTTTATTTTTATGGTCAAGGTGGCTATTTCATTAGGCAAATACCGATATATTAGAGGGCGTTGTTCGCCAATAATTTCATTAGGCATGATGCCAATGACCTGTATATAGGCAGAGTCCAGTAATAGCGTTTGGCCCACTAAAGTCTCCGATTCAGACTCTATTAATTTTGCGGCAGCTTCATTCACCAACACATATTGCTCCATATTCTGGGGCATATTTTTAGGGAAATTTTGGCCCGATTTTAAGCTGATACCT
>NZ_JSYF01000084.1:0-11328 GCF_054824225.1 Pontibacter sp. HJ8 | reverse complement strand
TGATGGTCAGGATGGAGTTGGTGCCGGCGTTGGTCACTGTCGGAGAAAACGTGGTGACAACCGGGGCCAGTTTGATGTCCTGCACCTGCTGCTGCTGGCTTAGCCGCAGGACGGCGGTGCTTAAGCGCTCATTCTCGGTTACCGTGCTGTAGGTGCGGCCCGTTCTGGCCGTGACGGCGCCGTATACCTCCTGCACCGTCTGGTAGGAATTGAAAGGATCTGTGGCAGAGGCCCTTTCGATGTCGTACTTTACAAAACCCTGCCGGCTGCCGTAAGGGCTGGCAACGAGCGCTTTCGTGGCGGGTTGGGCTCCTGTGCGGGCTCCTCTTGTAAGAAAAAACAAGCCTTGCTGGCCACTGTGGAGTTGTAGGGCCGAAGACACAACGTGTTTCGATAAGCCCACCGTTCCTCCTTCTGTGATCACTTCGAGTTGCTCTTCGCGCACTTCCCCTTTAAAGACTTTATACAAGCGGATCGTGTTGGCAGTATAGATGTTCTCATGCCGGGCATCCCAGAAAGCGCGTTGTGCTACTACTTCTCCTTCTACAATCAGATCAGCTGCTTTGGTACGCTCCTCCAGGGAAAGCGGAACCATGTGGAATCCTTCAGAGGCAGCGGCCGGCAGGGCCAGCACCGAAAAAAGCACGGCAAGTATAGTTGCACATCTTGTAAGCCGGGAGCCGATGAAGTCAAAGTATAAAATGGTCATATATGGGTGCGGGTTGACTAGCTTTTTCTATTGTTACAAATACGCTAAAAAGTCGGACAATGGATAACTCGTCTTCTTACGGAAAAGAACAAACAGGGGTATGTTAAGTTTAAAGCCAAATATAATAAAAAAAGCCCTCGCCTGATTCAGGCGGGGGCTTCGGGAGCAAATAGGGGTATTTTATTGCTGCGAAGACTGTATGTGTACGTTCTGGCCGTCGCGCTTGTAGGTCATGTCAAAGCTCTTGCCGTCCTTGGTTTTCATGAGGTTGCGGTACTTGGTATGCAGGGCCTGCGATTGTTTCTGGCCGTTGATGTACAAGCCTTCCTTGTTGATCTTGAAATCGGTTACCTGCTCGCCTTCTTTCAGCAGGCCGTCCTTGATCATCTCTTTCCGTACCTGCTCCAATATGGCATTGCGCTCTTCATGGCTTTTCATGTTGACTTCGTGGCGGCGCATGTTCTCCTCATGCCGTTTTAGATTTGCCTCCTGGCGTTTCATGTTTTCCTCGTGGCGTCGCAGCGCGGCGTCGTGGTTTTTGCCTGCCGGAGCGTCGGCCTGTTGCAAAGCACGGGCTTCCATTTCCTTGGCGTGCTTTTTCATCTGTTCGGTGTACTTCGCTACTTCCTGCTCATACTTTTTCATCTCCTGTTTGTGCCGCTCCCGGGCCTTTTTGTTCCCCTCCTTGTTTTCTTCCCCGAAGGTGAAAGGAGTCATCGGTGGCATGGGCGGCATAGGCGGCATGGGTGGTATAGGAGCCAAACTAAACCCAGGAGCTATACCCAGTGCCGGTGGAGCCGGAGGAACAGGAGGAGCCGGCGGCGGCGTGATGGTTTCGAAGCGCATGCTGTCCGGGCCGGTATACGTGTAGGTATAGGTATTGCGGTTGGTGTTGCTATTGCGGCGTACGTCCGCCACGGCCTCCTCTGTTTCCCGGATCGTGCGGGTGCGTTCTTCCTTTTTCATGCGAGGCGCGCGTTTGGTTGCCGCCAGGCGCTGGTCGATCAACTGCTTGAACGCAGGGATGTCTTTGTCCAGAATGCGCTTGCCGTTGACGTATAGCTCTGCAATATCTCCTTTTTTGTTTTTGATGATGATCACGTCCGATGATTTGCCGGTGCTATCCTGTAGCGTAAGCGCCTTGGCCTCGAAAGGCTCGGCTTCGGGCCCAGGAAGGGCTGTGGCTGTAGGCGGGGCGGGTTCTGCTGCTGTGGCCAAGGTATAGGAAGCCTCATTTGCCTGCTGCTCCGGCTGCTTCATACCGGCCCAAGCCCCGAAAGACAGGAGCATACAGCCGCCCACGACCACCAGGGCCGCCATGAAGCCTTCTCCAAAAGACGGCCGCAGGTCGGTGCTGCTCACCAGGCGTTTTACCCGGTTGAGCAAGGAGCCTTTGTTGCCGGTCAGTGCCAGGGCATACACGGGAGCGGCAGGCATGCGCAGCACTTCCAATTGTGCCAGGGCGCGGGCATACGTCACCTTGTCGCCACAGGCTTTCACGGCCAGGTCGTCGCAGCAGTGCTCCCGCTCGGTGCGCGCCACCTGCGACATCCACCACACAGCCGGGTGAAAGAAAAAGAAAGTTTCCATGACCTGTTGCAGCATGTTGAAGAGGTAATCGTGGCGCAGTACGTGGGCCAGTTCGTGTGCCAGCACCGCCTCTACCTGGCGTTGGCTAAGCCCAGTGACCGCGCCTACCGGAAAGAGAATGACCGGCTTGAAATATCCGATAGCCATGGGCACCTGCACCAGGGCCGATTCCACCAGCCTAACGCCGTGGCGGACTCCCAGGCTTTGCTTAACCTGCTCCAGCGTTTCCTGCCAGTGCAGCCCCAGCGTTTGGGTCCGGTAGTTTCGCAGGCGCTGTACATAAGCCAGGCTGCCCAGAAAACGCAGCGACATCACCAACAGGCCCAGCAACCACACGCTCACCATCAGGGGCAGGTGTGCCGCAAAGTATAGCTGGCCCGTGTTGAGGAGCCGTTCCCAGAGCGGTACAGCCGGAGCAGCGAATGCTTCCGTAGCCGGTTGTGCGCTGTATAAGATCAGGGTGCCAGTGCTGCTGGCAGCGGGCTCAGCGCTGGTATACAGGCGGATGAAGGTAACAACAAACAGCACGAGCATGGTGGCCAGGCCCAGCATGGAGATGGTATAGCGCAGCCTGGCGGAGTGCCGGTTGAGCAGGATGAGGAGCAGGGCCAGAACCAGGCCTACCATGGCCCCCTGCCACAGCGAGTGGAGCAGTGCCCAGCCTAAAGCATGCGTGAGTGCTTCGGGTAAAAAATCAGTGCTGAAGTTCATTTCTTATCTCCTTCCAGTTTATCTAATAAATCTCTTATTTCGTCCAGTTCTTCTTTGGATGTCTGGTGGTTGCCCAAGGCCTGCATGACCATTTTCAGAGCGGAGCCCCGGAAAGTGGTATCCAGAAAGCGGTTCAGTAACCGGCGCTGGGTGTCTTCTTCCTGGAGCAGGGGCTGGTATACATGCGAGCGGTTCGCCTTGTCGGCCTGCAGCATGCCTTTCTCAGCCATAATCTGCATGAGTTTGAGGGTGGTGGTATAGCCGGCATCTTTGGTTTCGCTCAGCTGCTCATGTACAAAGCGCACGGTGCTGGGGCCGTGTTGCCATAAGATCTGCAAGATCTCCAGCTCGGACTCCGTCGGTTTTTGGGGTTGGTTTAAGGTCATGATCAAAAGAGAGTTAAGGCATCTAAGAAGTTGCAGTACCAATGTATACGAATCTTTTCGTAAAAGGAAATAAATTATACGATTTTTTTCGTATGTTAAACTGAAGCAGGTATAGCGGGCACAGGATGCTGCATCCGAACACGCACTTTAATGGTATTCGAAGTAAAAATAGAAGGCTCCGGTAAAGATGAAGGCAGAACTGCTGACGGAGAAAAATCGGGCTAATGTGCCAGGGCAGATTTGATCAGGATGAACTCGTTGATGTTATCGGAGTTGATGACGCCGGCCAGCCGTCCGTTCTCCAATACCGGAAACAGGGGCGCTTTGGTCTTTTGCAGTTCGGTATAGGCCTCGGCCAGCTTGTCCTGTACATTGAAGGCGCGTACATCCTGCGTCATTATGTGAGCTACCGGCGTTTCGATCTGCTCTTCTTTAACCGCCTGTATCAACTGCATGCGGGTGAGCGTACCGACCACCTGCCCGTCCTGCTCTACCACAAAGTCATGTTCGGAGCCCTTCAGTAGCTTGCTCAGGGCATCCCGCACCGTTTCGGCCGGACCCAGTGTCACGAAGTTGGTCATCATGCCCTCGCGCACGAGGTGGCCCCGCAGGTAATCCAGGTGCTGCACCATGATATTTTCGGAGTAGGCACCCAGGAAGACAAACAGCCCGATGAGTATCAGGAAAGGATTGTAAAAGAAGCCGATGAACACAAAGAAGATAGCCAGCAACTGCCCCAGGTTAGCTGCTATCTGGGTGGCCCGCACACGACCCAGTTTAAAGGCCAGCAGTGCCCGCAGCACCCTGCCGCCATCCATCGGGAAAGCAGGTATGGCATTGAATACCACCAGCATGAGGTTGATGAACAAGAGCAGGTATAAGAAGTTGGCCGGAGTGATGCGGCTGAAGAACGCTTCGTTCGGGATGTCGCGCATCGGAGGCAGCACCAGCCAGAGCAGCAAGGCGATGACCACGTTTACGGCGGGGCCGGCAACAGCGATCAGCAGCTCCTGTTTGGGATTTTCAGGTATACGCTCCAGGCTCGCGACACCGCCAATTGGCAGCAGGGTGATCCGTTTGGTGCTCACCCCGAAGCGTTGGGCCGTCAGGGCGTGCCCCAGCTCGTGCAGCACCACACACAGAAAGATCGTGAGCACGAAGGCCAGGGAGAGCAAAGTGGTTGTGAGGTCGCTGCCCCGCTGCATTTCCGAGAACACAATCCAGCCCAGGAGGATGACGAAGGTCCAGTGTACGAGGATCTTGATGCCTGCAATTCTGCCCAGATTCAACGACCATTTCATAGTAGAGCTATCCTTCCGGTGTTATACCTGTAACGAACAAAACAGCCTTAAGTTGAAGCACTTACACCAGGAATCCCCTGCTCCCGTACTAGCGCAGGAGCTGAGGAAGAACCTTTTCGCCAAACACCTCTATGTAGCGCTCCTGCTGCAGGTTGACGTTGTGCAGCATCAGCTGGCTGAAACCCAGGTCAATGTCCTGCTGCAGCCACTCCAGGTGCTGGCCTGGGTCTGAGGAGATGCGCACATGCTGCCGCAGGTCTTCCTCCCGCACAAACATGGCCGCCTGCTCCAGCTGCTGGGCTGTGCGCAGGTCCGAGAGTACGGCACTCGGGAAGATGTTGGAACGCCACTGCTCATGCGCCTCCTGCAGCGCCTGCTTTTCGTCGTCGGCATACGAAAGCTGCACCTTCAGGTATAGGGGTTTGCCTTCGCCTCCGCCCCTGTGAAAAGCGTCTACTATTTTCCTGAGCTCTTTCGGTGGCTTGGACACGGTAATCATGCCATCGGCCCAGCCACCTACCCATTCGGCTGTTTCTTCGGTAATAGCGGCCCCTATGATCTTAGGTGCTCTTTCGGGGCGCGTAAATAGCTTGGCTTCTTCTACTGTGACCAGGCCATGGTGTGTCACTGTCTCCCCGGCCCACAAGGCGCGGATAACATCCACGCACTCTTTCAGACGGGCGTTGCGGTCCTGCTTCACAGGCCAGTGCTCACCCGTTATCTGCTCATTGATGTACTGCCCGCTGCCCATGGCTACCCAGAAACGGTCCGGGAACATCTCAGCCAAAGTAGCAGCGGCCTGGGCAATGATCGCCGGATGGTAGCGCTGCCCGGGTGCATTGACTATGCCGAAGGAGAGGTCCGTGGCCTGCATGGCGGCGCCCAACCAGGACCAGGCAAAGCCGCTTTCCCCCTGGTCGAGGCTCCAGGGAGCAAAGTGGTCGGAAGAGAGGGAGGCGTTGAAACCGGCCTGCTCTGCCAGCTGCACATAGCGCAACAGGGCGCTGGGCTTAAATTGCTCGTGGGAGGCATGATAACCTATCTTCAGTGTATCGTTGTTTTCTTTCATAGGTATAGGAGGTGCTTAGGAAGTGGCCGGGCAGACAGATCTGCCGTTATACCTTGTGCTGTTATCCTGTCGGTTTTCGTACGGGAGGTATAGCCATCCTGGTTTATAATCAGTTGTATTGCATACGGCTTTGCTTCGGCCTTTGGTTACGAAGCGCAGGATGATACACCAAAAGGAGAAGGCTTATGGAATCTGCTCAGGCTATGTAGCTATACCTGATTTATACTTGTCAGGCAGTTTTTTGAAGTGTTTTCTGAAAACCTCCGGCTGCACCTGGCAAGCGTTATGCTCCCGTGGTACGGATGCAGCAGTTCGCACAGAGGTATTGCTTAAGGAAGGGAATATGTTTGGACCAAAGGCAGAATCGAGCCAGCCGGGCAGTACCTGAACAGGCATTTTCAGATAAAAGAGGTATAGCAAGTGTAATTCTTAAAAAAGACGGGGCAGGTTTTGACAAGAAACAGGTATAGCCAAAATATTTATGACAGTGATCGCTTGCTGCCTGTTTCCGGGCACTAGCTTTGTAGAAAGAATGAGCATGGCAGATATAAAAGAACGGGACCTGGAGCGGGAGCTGAGTTTCCAGGCTTCCAGAAGTGGTGGCGCCGGTGGGCAGAACGTAAATAAGGTCGCCACCAAGGTAGAGCTGCGTTTCCGGGTGGCGGAGTCGGAGCTGCTGACGGAGGAAGAAAAAGCGCTGATACAGGAAAAACTGGGCAGCCGCATCACCAGCGAAGGCTATTTGCAGTTGGTATGCCAGACGGAGCGAAGCCAGTTGCAGAACAAGGAGCGGTGCATAGAGCGGTTTTATGAACTGCTGCGGCAGGCGCTCACCCGCCAGAAAAAGCGCAAAGTCACCAAGCCCACCCGCTCTTCGGTACGGAAACGCCTCGAAAGCAAGCAAAAGCAATCCGAGAAGAAAGCCAGCCGGGGTGGCTTCAAAGGAGATTATTAGCGGCACCCGCCCGGGTATTTCTTTACCAGACCGGTGTGCATTCGCTATCGGGCCGGGTATTTTCTCTGCTTTAAATTAAAAGCAGGCTGCCGGGTAAGAATTGACTTTGCCGGTCGTTTGTAGGGTTGCTGCTTGCCTGCAGGTATAACCTTCTCTTAGAAGTATGGCAGCATCAGATTGTATTCTTCTTGAAAAGTAGCAGAAGAAGGAATACGGGTACAGAGATATGCACAATAGGTAAGATATTTGTTGAGGCAGAAAACAGATTGTTGATACGGTACATGAAAAAATATATTTTAGCAGCGCTCCTGTTGGTAGGAGTGGCCACCGTCAGCCAGGCGCAGAAATACAGAACAGCAGCAGGTATACGCCTGGGCGGAGACGAGTTTGGGGCCACCTTGCAGCAAAAGCTGCATGAGAAAGGAACCATTGAAGGGATCGCCCTGATCAGTTCACGGGAGTACAGCGGGACAGCGCTCTACCAATGGCATTTCCCGATCTTGGGGAAGCGCTTCAACTATTACCTGGGTGCTGGCGGGCACGTGGGCAACCTCAAAGACCACGGCATGTTCACGGGGGTAGACGGCATACTCGGTATAGAATATAAAATCAACGGGCTCCCTTTCCTTTTGTCAGCTGACGTGAAGCCAGCTGTGCATATCAACCACGAAGATTGGGTAAAGCTGGCAACCGGTATCTCGATCCGGTACGTGATCCTGGCTGAGAAGAAAGAGAAAAAGAAGCTGTGGCCATTTGGCAAAAAGGAGGAAGAAGAAGAGAAATCAGGTTGGCCCTTTGGCAAGAAAAAGGAAGAACCACCTAAAAAGAAGGTATGGCCATTTGGCAAAAAGGAAGCAGAACCTGTAGAGGAACCTGAAAAGCGCATCGACCTCCGGAAGATATTTCAGAAGCAACAGGATTAAATAACACAGCCCGGCCATACCAGCCGGGCTGTGTTATTATACCCTTTCCAGTATGCGCTGGCCCACTGCACCAGACCCCAGGTCATTGCCAGGATGGCCTGGCACAGGTTTATGCAGAGCTAACTGGCCGAAAAATCATCTTCTTCTGCAAAGCGTTGCCGTTACGGACCTGGGGCCGTTTATACTTTGTAATCAGAGAAGAGCAGTGAATTAAAGGTGTTCTCAGAGAGGCAAAGGACAAAATTGGAGCTAGGCAGAAAGTGAGCAGTAGCCCCGGCTAGCGCATAACCACCATCCGGGGTTCTACTACAGTATCATCAGCTATGTTGGCAGGCTTTTCCTGAGTACGCTCCGCCAACAATGCGCGGGAGTCAATTGTTTTCTTTACAGCAAAGCTTAGTGCTGCTACTAATACAATTAAAAGAAGTAGGCTTTTCATGGTTTTATTTTGACGAATGGCGCGGGTACTGGTAGCCGGTTACTCGGCAGCAACTTCGGTTGCCGCTTCAGGCGCCAAGCTTGGAGCCGTAATCACTACTTCAGGCAATAGGTTCGGGTATTGATTCAGCGCCTTTATTTCATTTCTGTACTGGATCTCTTTTAGATCGGCGGCTGTTTTTTTACCAGCTGCACCAAAGGCGGTGATTAGACTGATAAGAAGAATGATAATTTTCATGGCAGTATTAGGTTTAGGTTACTAGGTTACGGGTTGATCTTTGGCAGAAAGTGCGAGGCGTCAGACGCGAGGCGCAAGCACCATCACTTCAGGTAGCAGGTTAGGATAGGTTCTGAATTCTCTCAGTTCCTGCTGCTTCTTATATTTTGAAGCTGTGGTATTGACGTCATCGGCAGTTTTCTTGCAGGTAGCTCCGAAACCGATAACAAGGGCGAAAAGAAGAATGATAATTTTCATGGCTTTAATGAGTTAAATGGTTAGTTTTTATTTCCTAAGTACTTAATAGATAGTGCCTGCAGGTGAAAGGTTGCTTGGAGCACTATAATTTTTTTTACTTTCAATTGAACACATTGCATTTTGTGTGCCATGAATGTAAATAATTGAAAATCAATAGTTTATGTGCGTAGTGCCCGTTTATAAGGTGTTGAAAGCGTCCGGGAGCGTACACCTGTGTGTTCAGAAGCGAACATAAACTCCACCCCGGACAAAGTTGACAATCAAAGGTATAGATGAGCTGCGGCTGTATATTGCCTGAGGTACCTCTGTTAGTCAAGCCAAAAAGGAGCAAACACCCCCGGATTCAGGCTCTCCTTCAACGGGAAAAGAACAGGTTGTCAGGCGCTGCAGGGAATGCAGCGATGCTGATTTTGCACCTGATTCCGGCATGCAGAAAGCCTTGATTCACTGAGCTCTTATAACCCCCAGCGCACCCTAGAGCTGTTTGGCTGACCAACCCGTAGCCGCTGTTGTGAGTATACAATACAGCTTCAGACACAAATTAAGGATCCAACAATGAGTAAAGGCACTTTGATAGCCCTAGGAGGCGGGTATGATGACGATCTTATCAAACTGATCTGGTCAGAGATCTGTCCGGTCAATTCCAACATCGAAATAATAGCGACAGCTGCCACAGAGCCGCAGGAATCAGGGTATGCCTACAAAGAGGCTTTCGAGGAGATTGGCTGCGGAAAAGTAGCGTTCATGCTCATCGATGAGGAAAATGAGGCGGACAAACCCGAATACATAGACCGGATAAAACAGGCGGATGTCGTCTTCTTTACAGGAGGAGACCAGGTGCGCCTGGCAGAGTTTCTCAATGAGACGCAACTGCTGGAGATCATGCGCAGGCGCTACCAGGAAGAAAACGTGATCATAGCCGGTACAAGCGCCGGCGCTGCGGTCATGTCGGACAGGATGATCTATGACGGCTATGGCCACTACTCCCTGATAAAAGGTGAAATGAAAACCACGCACGGGTTCGGATTTATCAAGGACGTATACATCGACACGCATTTCGCGGAAAGAGGACGGTTCGGGCGACTGGCGCATGCCGTAGCGCACGACACCCATTACATTGGCATCGGCCTCAGCGAGGAAACAGGCATCATCATCAAAGAAGGGAATAAAGTGGAAGTGTTCGGCACGGGCGTCGTCACGATCATAGATGCCAGCAAGAGCCGCTTCTCCAACACCCGGCAGGTGGAGGAGAATGAGCCCATTGCTGTTGAGCACCTGATCATGCACCTGCTCGTCGAAGGCTACCGCTACTGCCTCGCAGAACACCTTTTTCAGCCGGTGGAGCACCAGCTGCGACCGGAAGAAGAAACCGGTGGCCGGGCGGGTGTCCTCTAGCTGCTAGTCTTTTACCCGGTCTTCCTGCTGCAGTTCCATGTTAATGGCTACCCCTGCCTTCGCTCCTTCAGCGGCAGCCACAATGACCAGTTGCATATCCCGGGCGGCGTCTCCGGCTACGTAAAGGCCGGGGATGTTGGAGCGTTGCAGGCGGCGCGTTTTGATGACGCCCTTTCCTGTAAATTCGCAGCCCAGCTGCTGGCCAAGATCCGACTGCTGCGAGGTTTCTCCGGAAAAGAACATGGCCTGGTGTTCCCGCACCTCTCCGTTGCGGAGTATGATGCGCTGCAGCATACCGTCTTCGCCTTCCAGCCTGGCGATCGCTCCCGTGCATACCTGCACGTCATGGAGCTTGAGCAGTTCCAGGTCTTCGGGGCGCAGCTTCTTGGTACCGTCGGTAAAAAGGGTGACGCTGTCGCTCCAGTTTTTCATGGCCAGCGCCTGCCCGATCCCGTTTCTTTCTCTGCCATACACGGCAATGGCCTTGTCGCGGCTTTCCCAGCCATCGCAGTAGGGACAGTGGTGCACGCTCTTACCGTATAGGGGCTCCAGCCCGTCCAATTCTGGAAGCTTATCTTTCAGGCCGGTGGCCAGCAGCAGTTTTCGGGAGTGGTATACTTGTCCCTCCTCGTCATTCACTACAAAGGTGCCCTTGCTGTAAGTAGCCGTGTCCACTTTCTTGTCGAGGAGCTCTACGTTGTATTTTTTCAGCTCTTCCCGGCCTTTTTTGATAAAGTCCCGCGGGCTCATACCATCACTAGAAAGAAAGCCGTTCATGCTGACCGCCCAGCGGTTGCGGGGCTTGCCACTGTCAAAAACGACCACCTTGCGTCGTGACCTACCCAGTATCATGGCCGCATTCAAACCGGCTGCGCCACCTCCAATTATTATCACATCATACATAAATGCCTGGTTCTTTTTTGAGAGTATGTAAACGTAGAATGCAGCAACAGGATAAGCCTTGGACCCGGAAAATTGTTTACCGGGCCGAATTCAAAGCCCTGCTTCCTGCAATCATCAGCAGGTAATGGCCTTGGTATGGCTTACGGGATGTAATGTGTCCATCGATAAACAGCTTGTAATCATGCGGATATGCTGTGTATGGGTGTTCAGGGTGAAGCTTCGGGTGAGCGTACAGGAAGACAAGGTGAAGGACTATCTGCCCGTCTTTTATATTTTTTCGACTAATGTTTAAAATTATTTGAAAAAAGCAGCGAGAACCGCTACCGCACGTCCTAATGTTTTATATATTTGTTTAAACCTATTTCACCCTACATTTAAAAGTCGCGTTTTTATGAAAAGCAAATTACTAGCCTTATTAGGTGGTACCTTACTCTCGGGCATGGCCATGGCCGGAGGATACCAGGTTAACCTGG
>NZ_JSYF01000612.1:0-994 GCF_054824225.1 Pontibacter sp. HJ8 | reverse complement strand
GAAGGTGCCGAACATGAATAAAGCTAAGGTAAGTAAATAAGTGAAGCCAATGGGCACCAGGTATAGCAGGGTGCGCGGGTACGACTGCCGGTAAACGCGGTGAAGGGCCAGAAACAAGTAAAGCACCATGAGGACAATTACAATTCCTTCAAACTCGAGGGCAGGAAGCGCTGCTTTAACCAGAAAAGCAAGTATAAGCAGGATGAAGTAAAAGGTGTGCAGGTGGATGGAGAACATCAGGTGTTCTACGTAATTGCGACCCTGCTTCCAGTAGAATAAGTAGAGCAGCAGTGCAAAAAACGGCATCAGCAGGAACATCATAAAAGAAATATTCTTGAGCAACTTTTGCGTAGCCTCTTCATCGTTGCTGGCAAACTTGCTAAACTTTTCCTCTACCATGGCAAAACGCTTGTCTCCTTCCAACTCAACCTGGAGATCTTTCAGTTCTTCTGATCCTGCTGCCATGTCCTGCAGTTTCTTCAGCTTAACAGAGTCGGCTATTGCTGCCACGGAGTCGGCGAGGTTGGCGTTAAGGGTAATGCCGGGCAATGCAGGTTGGGCACCCGTATTGCCCTTCTCTGAAGCATCAAAGTGCACGATGTTCTCGGATGTAAGTGCCAGCACAAAGAAGAAGACCAAACTCACAAACACGTACAGCCGGAACGGAGGCACATACGAAGCACGCTGGCCCACAATGAACTTCTCTGTCAGGAGGCCGGGCTTGAGGATGAGGTATTTCAAGGTATGCCATACCTTGGTGTCGAAGTGGAGGGTGCCCTCAAAGAATTCGGCCACCAGGTGCTTGACCGGTACGTTGAGGTCGTGGTTTTCCTGGCCGCAGTTCGGGCAGTAGTTGTTCACCTCTTCGAAGGTATAGCCACAGTTCGGGCATTGCGTAAACTTCCTTCTTTTCTGTGCCATAGCCGTATGGTGGAAGAAGCCGTGCCTTCCTCTCTCAAATATAGAGTTCCTGATATAATAATGCTATCATTCC
>NZ_JSYF01000611.1:286-5821 GCF_054824225.1 Pontibacter sp. HJ8 | reverse complement strand
TTGCGAGCGTAGCTCTGAGGGGCAGGGGTGATTGGACCCGGAACTGCGGTAGAAGTGATTGGAGCAGGTATAGCTGCCAGTCCTCCGAGAAAGAAAATAAAAAGTCCTCCCCTGAAAACAGGGGAGGACTTAGACAGGCTAGCAACAGAAGAAAGTTAGATCAGCTCTACTTCTTCCTTCACCTCTTCAAATACTTTCTTGTAAAATACCTTGTGCACATCGACAGCTTCTTCATTCGTAGCAGGGCGTTTTTTGGCGTAGGTGCCGTCTTCGCGCATGATGTAGGAGTTCTGGTTGTCAAGCAGGTTGTAGTACAGGATGTTGATGGCTTCTTTCTGCAGTTCTTCATTCACGATCAAGAACAGGGCTTCGATGCGGCGGTCAAAGCTGCGCACCATGATGTCGGCGCTGCCACTGTATACCTTCGGTTCGCCGTTGTTGTGGAAGTAATAGATACGGCTATGCTCCAGGTACTCTCCTACTATGGATTTCACGGTGATGTTCTCGCTCAGCTCCTCCCGCTCCGGGCGCAGACAACAGATACCCCGCACGATCAGCTTGATCGGAACGCCGGCTCTGGAAGCTTTGTAGAACTCATCGATTACCTCTTTGTCTTCCAGGGAGTTTATCTTGATCACGATGCCGCTCTTGAGTCCTTTCTTGGCATTGCGGGCCTCGTGCCGGATGAGCTCAATGAGCTGCGAGCGCATACCTTTCGGGGACGTGAGCAGGTACTTGTATTCGTTTGGCCGGGAGTGCCCTGTGATGACATTGAAGAACTCCGAAACGTCATGCGCATATACCTCGTTGGTCGTCAGCAGGCTCACGTCCGTGTACAAGCGGGCTGTCTGCTCGTTGTAGTTGCCGCTGCCGATGTGCACGTAACGCGTCACCTTCTCCCCTTCCTTACGGATGATCATGAGCATCTTGGTATGCGTCTTATACTTGCTGATGCCGTAGATCACAAAGCAGCCGGCTTTCTCCAGTCGCTCTCCTTCGCGGAGGTTACGCTCCTCATCAAAGCGCGCCTTCACCTCAAACAACACCGACACGTGCTTGCCGTTCTCGGCGGCTTTCAGCAAGGCGGCCGTTACCCGCGACTGGTCCGCCAGGCGGTAAATGGTCTGTTTGATGCCCAGCACGTAAGGGTCCTCGGCAGCGCGCTCCAGCAGCTGTACAACCGGCTCCATGTTGTTATAGGGGTGGTGCAGCAGCACATCGTGCTCCTTCAGGTACTGGAACATGTCCACTCCATCGCCCGGCAAACTGAGCGGTGTCACCGAAGCAGGCTGCTTTGCCCCTTTGTCGCGGAACTGCCGGTGGTTGATGATCTGCCACAGGCCGCGCAGGTCGATCATGCTGGTGATCGTGAATACATTGGCATTGTCGATCACCCAGCGCTCCTTCAGCACCTTCATCATAAACTGCGACGGATTGCGCTCTATTTCCAGGCGCACCACACGGCCCTTCTTGCGGGTTTTGAGTTTCGACTTGATCTCCTGCACAAAGTCTGCTTCGATATCATCCGATTCTTCGAGGGTGAAATCACCGTTGCGGGTGATGCGGAAGAGGTTGGCAGAGACGATCTCCACGTTGCGGAAAAGCTTTTTGATCTTCCAGCGGATGATCTCTTCGATGGGAACGAATACGATCTTGTCTTTGCGGTTGATCTCGTAAAAACGCGCCAGGTTCTGGGGTATCTGCACAAACGTAACCCGGTCCTGCGCTTTTATCTCCTCTGTCGTGCGGGTGACCACGCCAAAGGTAAGCAGCTGGTTCATGAGCAGCGGGAATCCATGGTAATTGTCATACACCATGGGGGTGAGCAGCGGGTAGATCGTGTTTTTGAAATAGCTGTCTACCTTCTTCTGTTCGATCTCGGTCAGGTCCTCTACCTTCAGTATGTCGAAGCCGCTCTTGTCGAAGAGCTCCATCAGTTCGTTGTTGAAAGTCAGGTACTGATCGTTTACAAACCGGTGCGCGTAGTCGAGCAGCTTTTTGCGGAAGGGCATTTCGCGCAGGCCCGAATAGTCGAGGCGCTCCTTGCCGTAGTCGATGTAGTTGTACAAACTGCCTACCCGGATCATGAAGAACTCATCCAGGTTGGAGGCCGTGATGGCCATAAACTTAAGCCTGTCAAACAAGCTGCGGCTCGTATCCCGTGCCTGGTCGAGCACACGGTAATTGAATCGCAACCAACTCAGGTCGCGGCTGATGTATTTACTTTTCTTGATTTGGTCAGAAACCTTATTGACTAGCATGTTTTCAGATGTTAAAGACTGCCTCTTGCCACTCCTCCTACCTACGGCCCCGGCAGCGGGCCAAGGTATGCGAGCAGAATAGCCGGGCTGCCCAACTGCTAATATAAATTTTGTAGATGAATTTGTCACACGTTTTGCCGAAAGCTTGTGCAATTGTTTTTGGAAAAAGAGCCCCTTACCGGTAAACGCTCGGGCGCTGCCAGAAGTACTTTCCGGGAAAGATAAAACTTATCGGCCGGGCGTCTGTATAAAAACAGTATAAAACAATGAGTATCATGCAACTAAATCAGACACCGGATACCAGCGAGTTCGAACTTCCTCCCCTGCCTTTGGAGGAGTGGGAAGCGACAAAAGATACCCTGCACCTTTACCTGCAGATCATCGGGAAGATCCGCCTCACCCTGATGCCGCCCAAAAACCACTGGTGGCATGTGACCTTATACCTGACATCGCGCGGCCTAACCACGGGCCCTGTCCCGTACCGGTTCTATACCTTCGAAATCGAGTTTGATTTTATCGACCACCAGCTCCTGATCCGGACCAGCACCGGCGCTACGGAACAGATCAAACTGCAGGACGGGCTGAGTGTAGCGGAGTTTTACACGGCTGTGATGAAGTCGCTGGACGTGCTGGGCATCCAGGTAGAAATTCTGGCAAAACCTTACGACAACAAAAGTAAGATCCCGTTTGCCGAAGATCACACCCACGCCACCTACCACCCCGAGCAGGTGCACAACTACTGGCGGATACTGAGCATGGTGGACGAGGTGATGGAAGAATTCAGTGGCCGCTTTTATGGCAAGGCCTGCCCGGTGCAGCTCTATTGGCACCACATCGACCTGACCATGACCCGGTTTTCCGGTAAAAAAGTACCGGTGCGGTCGGAGGCAAGCCGGGTGGAGCGGGAAGCTTATTCGCATGAGGTGATCAGCTTTGGCTTCTGGCCCGGCGATGAACAGGTGCGCTTCCCGGCTTTCTATTCCTATACCTTCCCTTCGCCGCCAGGTATAGAAAACGAGCCCCTGCAGCCTGCTGCGGCCAGCTGGGTCGATTCCAATGGCAGCCCAATGGCGCTGCTCCCTTATGAAGACCTGCGGCAGGAGGAGAATCCCCGCCAGGCCCTCCTAGACTTCCTGGAAAGTGCCTACCAGGCGGGAGCGAAAGGTGCCGGATGGCCCGTGGAAGAACTCCGGGTGACACATGACTGAGACAATACGCCCGCAAGACTATACCTTGTCGCTGTCCCGACGCTTTTAGTGTTAGCTTTTCGTTATCTCCACTAAGCAGTACTGTCCCTGGTTGTAAGGTATAGGTATAGGGATAGCTATACCTGAAGCGGCTATTTCGCTGTAGCTACTGCAACCGCAGCTTGCGGACAGGCTATAAACCAGCAGCAGCTGCACCTCCTAAAGAAGTGCAGCCGCTGCTGGTTTATACGTTCAAGAAATTACACGTCTACACGGGCATACTTGGCATTGCGCTCAATGAAATCGCGGCGAGGACCTACCTCATCACCCATCAGCATTGAGAACAGGTGATCTGCTTCGGCAGCCGAGTCAATACTCACCTGCTTCAAACTTCTCACTTCCGGGTTCATGGTGGTGGTCCAGAGCTGTTCCGGGTTCATTTCACCAAGACCTTTGTAGCGCTGCACCCCAACACTGTCTTCTCTTCCTTTGCCAAGCTCGGCAATCGCTTCCAAACGATCCTGCTCACTCCAGCAGTAGCGCTCTTCTTTTCCTTTCTTTACCAGGTATAGCGGCGGCAGGGCAATGTACACATACCCGTTCTCGATCAGCTCGCGCATGTAGCGGAAGAAGAACGTCAGGATAAGCGTACGGATGTGTGATCCGTCGATGTCCGCATCCGTCATGATGATGATACGGTGGTAACGCAGCTTCTCCATGTTCAGGGCTTTTTCGCCATCTGCCGTACCAAAGCTCACGCCAAACGCCGTGATCATGTTCTTGATCTCTTCGTTCTCGTAAATGCGGTGTTCCTGCGCTTTTTCCACGTTCAGGATCTTACCGCGCAGCGGCAGGATCGCCTGGAACTGACGGTTACGGCCCTGCTTAGCAGAACCGCCCGCTGAGTCCCCTTCCACCAGGTAGATCTCGCAGTTCTCCGGGTTGCTGTCGGAGCAGTCGGCCAGCTTACCAGGAAGGCTGGTGCCGGATAACACGCTCTTACGCTGCACCATCTCGCGGGCCTTGCGGGCTGCGAAACGGGCCTGTGCGGCCAGTATCACCTTCTGCACGATGATGCGTGCCTCTTTCGGGTTCTCTTCCAGGAACTGGTTCAGCATTTCGCCTACCGCGATATCTACCGCACCACCCACATCCGAGTTACCCAATTTGGTTTTGGTCTGTCCTTCGAACTGCGGCTCCTGCACTTTCACAGAAATAACCGCTGTCAGGCCTTCCCGGAAGTCATCACCGGCGATCTCGATCTTCACCTTGTCCAGCATACCCGATTTGTCGGCGTAAGCCTTCAGGGTACGGGTCAGCGCGCGGCGGAAACCACCTACGTGCGTTCCCCCCTCGATGGTGTTGATGTTGTTCACATACGAGAAAATGTTCTCGGTATAAGAGGTGTTATACTGTAGGGCAATTTCTACAGGCACACCGTTTTTCTCACTTTCGATGTGGATCGGCTCCGGTATCAGGTTCTCGCGTGTCTCATCCAGGTAGGCCACAAACTCTTTCAGGCCACCTTCGGAGTAGAAAGTCTCGGACAGCACCGGCTGGCCTTGTTCATCCAGTTCACGCAGGTCCTGCAGGTTAATGCGGATGCCTTTGTTGAGGAAGGACAGCTCGCGCAGACGGCCGGCAATGGTATCGTACTTGTATTCGGTCGTCGTGAAGATGGAATCATCCGGCTTAAACTGTACCGTAGTACCTGTTTTGTCGGTCGTACCGATCTCGCGCACGGGGTAAGCCGGCGCACCGATGTTGTAGTGCTGTTCAAATATCTTCCCGTTGCGATGCACGGTAACGTGCAGGTCCGTAGACAGCGCGTTCACGCAGGATACACCCACGCCGTGCAGACCACCGGAGACTTTGTAGGTATCTTTGTCGAATTTACCTCCCGCGTGCAGCACTGTCATGACCACCTCAAGGGCCGAGCGGCCTTCTTTGTGGTGGAAGTCTGTCGGGATACCCCGCCCGTTGTCGGACACGGTTACAGAGTTATCTGGATTTATGGAAACGTTGATCGTGTCGCAATGACCGGCCAGGGCTTCATCAATAGAGTTATCTACTACCTCCCACACCAG
>NZ_JSYF01000611.1:0-276 GCF_054824225.1 Pontibacter sp. HJ8 | reverse complement strand
GGCTCAAGCTATACCTGCGTAGCTTGAGTTATAAGTTAGTCTGTTATACCTGCCAGCTATACCTTGCTATACCTGTTCTTCTTGTCATTTCGACCAACGGGAATAATCTGGTACAGACTACAAGAATCATCCAGATATCTCACTGCGTTCGAAATGACAGTCCTAGAGCAGAGATTCTCCCCTTGAGGGGAGCCAGAGGGGTGTCTAAGTAGTGGCTATGAAACAAGAGCTATCGAAATATAGCAGCAGGCTCCCCTCCTTAGACAAGCGAGAACG
>NZ_JSYF01000610.1:0-651 GCF_054824225.1 Pontibacter sp. HJ8 | reverse complement strand
CAATAATATAAAATAAATTCCTGAGCCGGTTGAAGTATAGATTTACTTCAACCGGCTCAGGGTTTCGGGGGACATGCGGAGGTAGGAGGCGATGTACTTTTTGGGGATGTGCTGAAACAGGTGCGGACTGCGCTCCATCACACGCTGCAGGCGCTGCGCCGGTTCCGGCAGCAGCAGGTCTACTTCCCGCTCTATTTTCCCTACCAGTGCCTTCTCCATCTGCTCGTACCAGAAACGCCGGATGTTCGGCCGCTCCTCTATCAGCTGCGTCAGGTCTGCCTTGCTTATACCCAGCAGTTCGCTCTTTTTCAGGGCCTGTATGTAATATGCAGAAGGCTTGCCCTCCACGAAGGACGGAAACGAAACCAGCAAGGTATGGGGATAGCCGAAGCCTACACAGATCTCCTCGTCGGGCAGCGGGTAGTAAATGCGCAGGGCGCCACTCATGACAAGGTATAGGCCCTGCTCCACCTGCCCCTGCCGTATCAGAAAATCATACTGGTTCAGCTTCACCCGCTTCTTCCAGAGCGGCAGAAAAGCTTCTATGTCCTCTGGGGTAAGGTAGGAGATTTGCTGGAGGAGGGAGCGGGGCATACTGGTTTCTGAGTAAAGATTGGCTTAAATGTTAACTTCTTAGCTTATTTCCTAGTC
>NZ_JSYF01000609.1:0-1812 GCF_054824225.1 Pontibacter sp. HJ8 | reverse complement strand
AAAAAGCATATTTTTTTAAAAAAAGTATATTATAAGAATAGTATAGGTGTGGTAATCCATATTCAAGTTGTTGAGCGAATGTCAGTTATCTATTGATAGTCCAGATGTCCTGTAAAAGTGGCGCGATGGACTGTTATATACTGGATCTGAATGTTCATAGAGCTTTTTGGCAGTGCTGTGCTGTAGGGTTTTGATGTGAGTGTTTGCTTACTTTTAGTTGGGGATGATTTTGATAGCTACACACATCTATTATATAGTGAGGCTGAAAAAAGTTGGCTGTGTTTGTTCGACCTCAATCAAATGAAGTACCTAGACTTAAGCTTAGAAGATATCGTTGCTTTCCTGAACTTAACAAAGGAGTAAGGTTAGTTAAAGGGGGTGGACATGCGCAAAAGTGCAAGCCTCAGAATCAAAAGAAAATAAGAAATCTAAAGATTAGTATAAATGCTATTTCTACTTGCAGCACATGGAGGAGATGCTCGACAAGGCAAGTCGTAAGATAACATGCACACCAATGACAGCAGGCAGGCGCCAAGTCTGGACATCGACGAGATGGGGCGTGAGAATGGGACGAGATACCAAGACGTCTCTGCTGAACAAGTACAACCAACTGCCTCCCTGCAAGAACGTATTTGTGACCGACTGGGCCTGCATGACCTCCACTGGAACACAGAACCCTTCCTGACTTACACGGCCCTGACAGCAAGGGTTGTTTATGCTGTCAGCAAATGAAGAAGGGGATGTTGTAGAGCTGGATTGGGTTAGCCTTCCGGCCTCTGTTAGAGGTGGTTGTTGCTCTCACTACCCGTAGAGGCGAGCCCTCAAGGAGTGTAGCTCCACAGATCAGTTCCTTGGCCGAAGTAAAGCATTCCCTCATCATTCATAGCTAACAAGTCAAAGACCTTCCAAAGGATTTTGACGCTGAGGGTACCGGCGAACAGAGAAGGCTCTCTGTTCACCGGTACCGTATATTGTTCCATTGGGGTGGACCACCAGGAAAGTGTCTCTTCATAGATGGGTGCGTATGGATGACACATCATACACTTTTGCTTTTCGTAGGATTCTTCGCTCTATGGGGTCAAACACAACCAAGTTGCCGTCAGCCATCCCCCAGGGGTCTCCGTCGGGTCTTTAATCAGGGCTGTGGGAAAGTCATGTGCTCCCATACTCAAGGACTTTCATTTGCTCTGTCCAGAAGTGGACCTGCAGGGCAGGGCTGTTAGTCACCTCACTAAAAACAAGCTTGGTGGAAGAGTTGAGAGTGAAGTTGCCCTTTTGTAGTTGCGTCTTCACGGGCCTGGATATAAGTGTTATGGTTTTTCCAAGGCACTCCAGTGGGCTGGCAATAGCCCATCCTAAAAAGTCTGGCACCAGCCAGTCCCGATAGTACAGCAAAGAATGCTCTTTCAGGTAGTTGGAGTGCTTTGTTAATTGCTTGGTTATAGCAGCGTACTATCAACTTCTCAAAACGAGGCAGCAGGAAGTCTTGCAAGAGTACTTACTCTCACAAGAGGTAGGTACAGCCAAAAGCGGATGTGTCCTGAGCCGACGGCCAGCTATGCGTACGACATCACCTACCTGTGCCTGGAGGAGGGCTTTCTTACCTGAGTGTGGTCACCGTTACCTGCAACCGCATGATGATCGTCAGATTATTTCTAAGTGAAGGCCTTTCAGCTATGTTATGCATCCGGGCTTTGGAAATGGCACTTGTAAAAAAACCTTGCAAGGTTATCTGATCCATCACTCCGATAAGGGTATTCAGTTGTGTTTCTCTACTTCCATACCTGTAAAGATCTCATACATAGAAAGAGC
>NZ_JSYF01000083.1:0-15079 GCF_054824225.1 Pontibacter sp. HJ8 | reverse complement strand
ACTCGCGTTCTGCGATGCGAATCTTAATTGCTAATTCACCCATCCTTTGCGTTTCTATAGTTTAAAGCTACTCTCGTATTAGCGCCTTTTCAAAGGCAGTAGAACGGACTGATCTATTCTACTGCTATAGTGGCCTGCTAATCACGCAAGTAAGCGATACACTTATCAATTTCCCTGATATATTCGTTTAACTTCAGCTTTAACTCTGTCGAATTTGCAGTGTTTCCTGCTATCGTGTCTACAATTTTAACAATATTCTCTTGATTTTGAAAATTTTTTATTTGCTGTTCCTTTTCCTCTAACAGCGACTCGATGAATTTAATTTCTTCCTGGGCAGCTACAAGCCGCTGCTGCACCTCGGCGTGTTTGCTCAAGAGTTTACGTACTTTGTCCTCAATAGACTGGATCTGTTGCAGTTGCTTGTCCTTCGGCATACTTATTTGCGGATAATGGCCCCTAACTGTTTTTCGAATTGCTGCATCAGGCGGTTCATCACACTTTCGATCACTTTATCGGTCAGTGTCTGCTGCCTGTCGAGGAGTGTAAAGCTCAATGCGTAGGCTTTCTTGCCTGCTTCTATCTTATCGCCTTCGTACACGTCGAATACGTTCACGCTTTGCAGCAGCTTGCGCTCCGTTCGTAAAGCAACCTGCTTCACCTGTTCAAAGGTCACGTTCCGGTCCAGCACCAGCGACAGGTCGCGGCGCACTTCCGGGAACTTCGGCAAGTCTTCGGCCACCAGTTTGTCTTTGTACTTCTTGAGCAGGTAATCCCAGTTGAGTTCGGCATACCATACCTGCTCCTTCACGTCCATGAAGCGGGTCACGCCGGCATCCAGCATACCTACCTCTGCGATCACGGTGCCATTTTTCACATAAGCGATCCCCTGGCGCATGTAACTGTTTGGCTCCAGAGCCTGCACTTCGTAATCTGCCGCGTTGAGTTTTTGCAGCACGTTCTGCACCAGGCCGGCCAGATCGTGGAAACTTGCCTTCATACCCGGCTGCTTCCAGCTTTCGGCTGTTGTGTTGCCGGCTATGAAGAGAGCCAGCCGACGGCTCTCTTTGTAACCGTCTTCCAGCTGCTCGTATACCTTGCCCAGTTCGTATAGCTTGAGGTCGCGCTGGCGGCGGTTAATATTGTAGCGCAGCACTTCCAATCCGGAGAACACCATCGTTTTGCGGAGCACGTCCAGGTCCTCGCTGTTGTAATTGAGTACGCGTACCAGCCCGGCCATCCCCTGCTCGCCTGCCGGCGCATAGTAGTTGGAGTTGGTAATGGAGTTGGTGATGATCTCGTGGTACCCGTTGGCAGAGATGTAGTCGAGGATCGTGCTGGTCAGGTGCTCCGGGTCCGGCTTGGGGAAGCTGGCCATGTAGGTAGAAGCCATGTGCTCGCTCACGGCAATGTTGTTGAAGCCATAGATGCGCAGAATCTCCTCTACCACGTCGGCCTCCCGCGTCACATCCACCTTGAAGGGAGGAATGGAAAGGTTCAGATGCGTTTCCGATTCGCCTGTTACTTCTATACCCAGGTCCGTCAGGATGGACTTCATACGCTCCGCGCCGATGTGCTGGCCGATAAGCGTGTGTGTGCGTTCTATACTCAGTGTCAGCTCCAAGTTTTGGATCGGCTGCGGGTATACGTCGACTATCTCGGAACTGATCTCCCCGCCGGCCACTTCCTGCACCAGAAGCGCAGCACGCTTCAGCGCCAGAATCACCATGTTCGGATCCGTGCCGCGTTCAAAGCGGAACGATGCGTCTGTTTTCAGGCCATGCGCCATACCTGTCCGGCGGACAGAGTCCGGCGAAAAATAGGCGCTTTCGATGAATATACTCGTTGTCTCTTCGGACACACCGGATGCTTTGCCACCGAACACACCACCGATGGCCATCGGCTCCTCGGCATTGCAGATCATCAGGTCAGTGGCCTTGAGCTTGCGCTCGATACCGTCCAACGTCACAAACGGGGTGCCTTCGGCCAGTGTCTTCACGACAATCTTGTCTCCTTTGATCCTGTCTGCGTCAAAAGCGTGCAGCGGCTGACCCAATTCGTGGAGCACGTAATTAGTCACATCCACGATGTTGTTGATCGGCGACAAATCGATTGCCCGCAAACGCTTTTGCAGCCATTCCGGCGAAGGGCCTACTTTCACGCCGCTCACTGTTACGCCGGCATACCTTGGGCAGGCCTCGGTATTCTCTATTTCTACCGCAATCGGGCGGCTGGTATTCTTTACTTTGAAATCTTCTACCGAAGGCAAGGTATAGGGCACTTGGGTCAATGCCTTCAGATCACGGGCCACGCCAAAGTGCGAAGCAGCGTCGGCGCGGTTAGGCGTCAGTCCGATCTCAAATACCTTGTCCGAACCCAGGCCAAAGTACGCAGCGGCCGGAGTACCATTGGGCAGGTCCGTGTCCAGCACCATGATGCCGGCATGCGACGTACCAATCCCGATCTCATCCTCGGCACAGATCATCCCTTCTGAAGCAGCCCCACGGATCTTCGATTTTTTGATCTTGAACGGTTCGCCCCCGGTAGGGTAAAGCGTGCTGTTCACGGTGGCCACCACCACCTTCTGACCGGCTGCCACATTGGGGGCGCCGCATACGATTTGGCTCGGCTCACCGGTACCAATGTCAACCGTCGTTACGCTCAGGCGGTCGGCATCCGGATGGCGCTCACAGGTGAGCACCTCTCCTATCACGATCCCATCCAAGCCACCCTGTACCTGGTCGAAGGTATGGATCGCCTCTACTTCCAGGCCAGCGCCCGTCAGCAAAGCACCGACTTCCTCAGCCGGTTTATCTATATGAATCAGTTGTTTCAGCCAGTCGAATGAAATCAGCATGGTTATTTCTGTTGTTCTTTAAGGTATATCTTCTTTTGGAAGAGGCCAATTTCTCCAAAATTAAGGATTATTTTCGAAGACATAAGATGTAAGACACAGGACATACGGAACAAGATGCAAGATTTTAGCTTTCCTGTCACATTACAGGGAAAGGTAGCCCTGCAAAACAAGGTATAGCAAAGAGGTACCTAGTGGATTAGTGCTCGTACGCTGCAGTTCCCAACCCGCCTTGTTCACTCGTCGTGGTTTTAACTATGATCTGCCCACCATTTTGGTCTTGTGTCTTGATTCTTGCGTCCTGTGTCCCAAATTACTCCAGACCCATGTGCGGTTTGTCGTACGTCTTCTCCCCGGCAGGTATAGCCACTGTCAAGCGGTTGTCTTTGGGCGGCACCGGGCACACATACTCCGCGTTGTAGGCACAGAAAGGGCTGTAGGCGCGATTGAAGTCGATGGTAGCCGTTTTGGCTCCTTCTTTGAAAGGCACATCGATGTAGCGTCCGCCACCATAGGTCTCAAACCCGTTTGTTTTGTCGGTGAAAGGCACAAACAGCTCCTCTTTCTCCTCATTCACTTTTTTATAGAGCGTCAGGCGTTGCGGCTGGCCTTCCAGGGTGAAGGAGGCGTGGGCATACCGGATGTAGGCTTCTGTGCTGCCGTTGGTCATGGGCATGTGCAGCGTATCTTTCTGCTCCAGCTCCTCCAGCTTCACCTTCACGCGGTAATCGAGGTTGGGCTCATAATACACCAGGTTCTTGAAGGTTCGTCGGTCGGCCTCCTCAAACGGGCTGTTGGTTCTGCCCCTGAACGTCAGGTCTTTCTCTTCGCGCTCTTTCTGAAGCGGAATCAGGTAGTTGTCGTCACTGAGAAAGGATTCCCGGACAAAGTAAAACAGCACCAGCGCAATACCGGCCAGTATAAGCAGCTTGAAGGGACGTTGCATAGCAGATGTGGCTTATTTTTCTGCAATTTCGCAAATTTTTGGGGAGGATAGTTCTAATCTGAAAAAACTTGTCTTCGGCTTTTTGGCTTTCCGGAATCCGGAAATCATACCCGGCCTGCAAAGCAGAGCTAAGGAAGTGTTCCGAACAAAGTTTTGAGCATAACACAGTCGCTTCCTCCACTTTTCCAGCTATACCTTATATTTAATTAAACTATATATTTAACAAGTAGACAGGGCAACCCTACCCTGTCTATACCAGTTTGATAATATGCCCCGTTAACTAGTATGCCCCACTAACTGAACTCAGCCATGCAGCCAGACGAAAAACAACTAAGAGAGCTACTCACACAACTTGACGGCCTCCACCAGGATGCCCTTGAGCTGGAGCAAAAATTTTCTCCGGCTATCAAACAGGTTCATCCTTCTTTCAGAAAGAGTGCCCGCAACTTGGTGCATTATCTCTCGTTGCGCCAGCACGACATCCGGCACCTGCAGGAAAGCCTGGCACAGCTGGGTCTTTCGTCACTCGGGCGGGCAGAGGGGCATGTGCTGGCCAGCCTCCAGGCAGTGCGTGACATACTGTGTCATTTACTCGAGTGTGCGCCTGTCAGAAAACAGCTGGCTGTTTCCAGTTCGGAGAGCAGCGAACTACTGGCCACCCACAACAACGAACTGCTGGGTCCGGCGCCTGCTAACCGGAGTACGCGCATCATGGTCACTTTCTCCAACGATCTGGCAAATGATTATGAACTGCTGGTGCGCATGATGCGTGCCGGGATGGACTGCGCCCGTATCAACTGTGCCCATGACGATGAGAAGGTATGGCTCAGCATGGTGGAGGCAGTGCGCAGGGCGGAGAAGGAAACAGGACAGAGCTGCAAAATACTGATGGACCTGATGGGGCCTAAGTTACGCACCGGCCCCCTGAAGCCCGGACCGGCCCTCATTGCCATTCGCCCTATTCAGAATGCATTCGGTCAGCTGGTATCGCCTGCCAAGGTATGGCTGGCCCCGAAGAACGTGGCCTGCGATGTGCCGGTAGATGCCGCGCTGCCGCTCAAAGCCGAGTGGGTGTCACAGCTCCAGCGCGGGGATAAGCTCAAGTTCAAAGATACGCGCGGCCGGGACCGGTCCTTTACCGTGATCCAACGGATGGAAAAAGGGGTGATTGCGCACCTCTTCAAAACCTCCTACCTCAGCACCGGCACCAGCCTCACCATCAGCAAAGCCAATGCCCTGGACCGGACCACCCAGGTGGGCGAGCTCCCTGTCAGCGTAGATCCTATTATGCTTCGCAAAGATGATCTCCTGATTCTGAACAAAGAGCCGATACCCGGAGAGCCTGCTTTGTATGATGCAGAAGGGCACATTGTAAAACCGGCGCATATATCCTGCACCCTGCCCGAGATTTTCAGCCAGGTGAAGGAGGGACAACCGATCCTGTTTGATGACGGCAAGATAGAAGGCGTGATCATGAGATCGGAGGACGAGTTCCTGATGGTAAAGATCACACACGCCAAAGAAAACGGCAGCAAATTGCTCCACGACAAAGGCATTAACCTGCCCGAGAGCAAGCTGCACCTGGAAAGCCTGACCGAGCATGACAAAGAAAACCTCGCTTTCGTGGCCAAATATGCCGACGCTGTCAGCCTTTCGTTTGTCAACCACCCGGAAATGATCGAGAAGCTGCATGCCGAACTGAAGCGGCTGGAGGCCAAAAAAATGGGCATCGTGCTCAAGATCGAGACCAAAGAAGGATTCCGGAACCTGCCCCACCTGCTGCTCACCGTCATGAAGACCCACCCTGTCGGGGTGATGATCGCCCGGGGCGACCTGGCCGTGGAATGTGGCTGGCAACGGCTGGCCGAAGTGCAGGAAGAGATCCTGTGGCTGAGCGAAGCGGCCCATATCCCGGTGATCTGGGCCACGCAGGTGTTGGAATCGCTCTCCAAAAAAGGCAGGCCGTCGCGGGCCGAAATCACGGATGCTGCGATGTCGCAAAGAGCTGACTGCGTGATGCTCAACAAAGGGGCCTATATACTCCAGGCAATTGAGTTGCTCGATGATATCCTCAAACGGATGCAGCAACATCAGCACAAAAAGAGCTCTATGCTGCGCCAGCTCCATGTCTCCGAACTGGAACTTCCTGAGCCAGAGGATAAAAAATAATTGATTGGCGTACCTGGCAAAAAGCCAGCTAAATTTTTAAACGACCTGAACCTGCTATGCAGCAACGTTTCATCCTGCTTTTGTTCGTTCTGCTACCTTACGCGACCTTGGCCAGTACCTACTACGTCAGTTCCACTGGCAACGATAACTCCCCGGGCACTTCCGCCAAAACAGCCTGGCGCACTATCGATCAAGTAAACAAACACCGGTACAGCCCCGGCGACACCATTTTATTGGAAGGAGGAGCTACCTTCAAAGGCGGCTTATACTTCCATACCTCCAACATTACATCAGGGGAAGCGCCTGTCCGCATAAGTTCATTCGGAACAGGCAGGGCCACCATCGATGCGGACACCAGTTATGGCCTGTTTGCCTACAACGTAGCAAGCCTGGAGATCTGGGAACTGAACTTCAGGGGCAGCGGCTATACCACCAACCGCAACCACGGCATCCTGTTCTACAACGACCTGCCCGGCGACGTGAAACTGCCGCATATTGTCCTGGACCAGGTGGAGGTCAGCGGCTTCCGGAAATCAGGTATATCGGTAGGCGGCTCGAAGGGCAACAGCGGCTTCCGCGACGTGCGGATCACCAATGCCGCCGTCCATGATATCGGCTCGGAAGGCATCAACACCTGGGGAGCGTTTGATCAGCATAAGAAAGGGTATGCGCACCTCAACGTATACATCGGCCATTGCCATGTTTACCACATTTACGCCCTGCCCCTGCCCCAAAAGCACAGCGGCTGCGGCATAGAAATGTCCGACGTGGATGGCGGCGTGATCGAGTTTAGCGTGGTGCATACCTCCGGCATGAACAACGTGTATTGCGGCGGGCCTGTAGGTATCTGGGCCTGGGATGCCAACAACATCACCATTCAGTACAACGAGGCCTACAACATGGGGGCCGGCAGCGGCTGCGACGGGGGTGGCTTTGATCTGGATGGCGGCGTGACCAACTCCGTGATGCAATACAACTACTCCCACGACAACGACGGAGCCGGTTTCCTGATCGCGCAGTTTGAATGGGCACGGCCGATGTACAACAACATCATAAGGTATAACATCTCGGAGAACGACGGCCGCAAGAACGGCTACAAAGGCATAACCCTGTGGGTAGCAGACCAGAACAACAACGGCGGCAACCGGGACCTGCTCGTATACAACAACACCATCTTTGCTGATAAAGCGAAAGCTCCCTCGGGCGGAGGTGTCTTCTTTAAGAGTGGCGGCCACTACAACGTCCGGTTCTTCAACAACCTCTTCTACAGCCGGAACGGAGCCCCGATGATCGTGGCAGCAGCTGATACCGCCCTGGAAGTAGCTTTTGAGCACAACGCCTACTTCAGCGAAGACAGTACCTATACCTTCAGCTGGGGCAAGGATGCCTATACCTCGCTGGCCGCTTTCCGGCAGGGTACACAGCAGGAGATTCGGAACGGTCATCCGACCGGAATAGTGGCCAATCCACTGCTGGCAGCACCCGGCACGGCAGGCACCATCGGCTATCCAGCTAACCTGAAAAAGTTGCAGGACAGGTATAGACCCCGGAAAAATTCGCCTATCAGAGGAAACGGCGTCGCGGTGGCTACACCTTTCCCTTTCGCAGCCGCGACACACGACCTGACGGGAAGGTCGGTTAGTCCTCAGACCCTGCCCGACCTGGGAGCCATTGCCTATACCCGGCCAAAACGCCTGATGTGGTTGAGAAAGATTCCTGTGTTCAGGGGTTTGGAAATCAGAAAGTAAACGGCTTAGAAAATCAGCCGGCGGGAGTGATCTGAATCTGAAATCAGAAGCGCTATACCTAAAAAATATATGTATCTTGCTTCTAGCAACAAGTTCTCATCTTAGTGCCTGTTGCTGTTTCTCCACAGGTATAGCAGCGCATGAGCAACAAAAAAACTATTAACTACATCGGGATTATTGCTGTGCTGTTGGCAGTAACAGGGGCAGTTATCAACATTGGTCACTTCTTCGACAACAAATTTATTGGCTGGTCTTTTATCTGGTCTGGCCTGGCACTAGCCATTGCAAACACCTGGTACACTATCCGCAAGCACCGGCGGTAGAGCGCGCTTGAATTTAAAATAGAAGCCGAAAGCTACCTATACCTGCAGGCAAATTATTGTTTAAGAAAATGAAGTTAAGCAAACTCATCACCACGTTACTCCTGACCGGATGCGGCTTACAGGCTTTTGCACAGCAGCAACTCATTCACCCAAAGGAGCATCACAAGCAAGCAGTTGTCGCGAGAAACGAGAACCAACCTTACATCCAGGTCAATGGGCAGCAAACCGTACAACCGAGCCTTATCTTGTTCTCTCCCGAAACTATTGAAAGCGTTGAAGTACATAAAGATGCTAATGCCACTAACAAATTTGGCAAGAAGGCCAAAGACAGCGCGATCCTGATTCAGACCAAACCCGGTGTAACCCTGGCACGACTGCAGGACATCTACACCCACTTCGCCATACCTTCTGCGCAACAAAATCTGAAAGTAGTGATCAACAGCAAACTTATAAGAGACACGAATCTGATTCTGGCTGACCTGAACATGATAGAACATGTACAAGTGGTAAAACAGGAGGTGACAGCACCAGTGCGCTGGAGCCTAAATGATGAAGAAGAATTCCTACACATCATCCCCAAAAAGCAGGAAAAATAACCAATATACAATGGACGGAACAAAAAGAAGCAACATCAAGCCAGGCCTGCACGTGAACATTGTGCTCAAGGAAGACCAGCGCAGCGGCGACCTCACCGAAGGCTACGTAAAAGATATCCTGACCAAATCTCCCAATCACCCGCACGGCATCAAAGTGCGCCTTGAAACCGGTGAAGTAGGACGCGTGAAGGAAATATTGGAGTTTGAGAGTTAGAGAGTTTGGGAGTTTGAGAATTTAGGAGTTGGGGAATTATTGCTTTTGTAGGATGATTTTCTAATTGTAACCAGGATGGCGGTTAGTTCATCGGCTTCTTGCTTTAGAGAAGCAAGGCGGCTGGTAGCCATTATACCTGATTCTTCCAACAGCTCAATCCAAAAAAGCGATTCGTCAGCTTCTTCCAAAGCTATACCTATTTTAGCCACAAATTCGGCATTCGACCTTGCCCGGCAAGCGGCACGATAGTTTGCAGCAACCGAAGTGGCTGAGCGCAAAAATTGTTTGCCCAACACATACGCATCGGCCTGTCGAGGCAGTGCCCGGAACAATTTGATACACCGCAGAGCAAATTCCTTGGTGCGCAGCTTTAGGCTTTCTCCAAAAGCAAAATTACTTGATTTATTGCCCTCCATACCTGAATCTTAACTCATCATTCATAACTCTCAAACTCCTAAACTCACAAACTCACAACATTCCTTCATCAGCGAAGCTGTAGTAGTCGTTGTCAGTGAAGATGATGTGATCGAGAATGGGGAGGTCGAGGAAAGTGCCGGCTTCCTTCATTTTTTTGGTGAGGGCGATGTCGGCGGCGCTGGGCTTGGTATTGCCGCTCGGGTGGTTGTGCACCAGGATGACGGAACTGGCCAGTTGCTCCAGCGCTTTTTTGAAGATGATCTTCGGATCGGCCACCGTACCGGCCACTCCCCCGCTGCTGATGCTCTCTTTCCGCATGACCACATTGGCCCGGTTCAACAGGATGATCCAGAACTCTTCGTGCGGCAGGTCCAGGAGTTGGGGCTTGATGTAGTTATAAATATCCGTGGAGCAGGTGATGCGGGTTTTGGCGGCCACGGCTGTCTCTTTGCGGCGGCGGCCCAGTTCCAGCGCGCTCACGATACTGATGGCTTTGGCTTCGCCTATACCTTTGTGCTTCGTCAGGTCTTTTACCGTCAGTTTGGCCAGTTCGTTCAGGTCATTGCCCACAGCCGATAAGATGAGTTTGGCAACATCGACCGCTGTCAGTTTGGGCGTCCCCGAGCCGATCAGGATGGCAATTAGTTCGGCATCGCTCAGTGCTGCCTTGCCTTTGAGGAGCAGCTTTTCGCGCGGACGGTCCTCTTCGGCCCAGGTTTTGATATTGAGCGAGGAAACAGAGTATGACATTTCTGCAGTAGCCGGGCTTTCTTCCACAACGGTATAGTATTTGTTAGAGAATCAGGATGATAGGTGAATCTGTTTCTCCTTAAAATAGTTCATAGTAAGTGGCCCTGTCCCCTACTTTTTTCACTTAACTCTAAATTCAAACTTTTGCTGCCTCTGTTTGTTCCATTGCAGCATTAACCATACTTTATGCAACGTTACTTTTCAATAGGAGTGGTTCTATTCATACTGTTCCTGGTGGACTTTTATGTGTTTCAGGCTATCAAAACGGTTACCCAAGGCCTGACCATTTCTGCCCAGCGCATCATCTATGTCCTGTATTGGACTGTGTTTGGCATCACGGCGATCACCTTTCTCCTGGCTTCCTTAACAAGAGGCACACCACCGGATGCGTACAAAACATACCTGGCCAGTACCCTCTTCATCATCTTCGCGTCTAAACTGGTGGTGGTGCTGTTCCTGTTTGTAGACGACGCCTTGCGTCTGGGCAAGATCGTTATCAACCATGCCAGCAGCAGTGGGCCGGCGTATGATCCGTCCCGCAGCAAGTTTATCAACCAGATGGGGCTGCTGGTGGCAGCTGTTCCTTTTACCGCCTTTATTTATGGTATGGTGAAGGGCGCCTACGATTACCGTGTAAAACGGGTAACTCTGCATTTCCCCAACCTGCCCAAAGCATTTGACGGCTTCAAGATGCTCCAGATATCCGACCTGCACACGGGGAGCTTTAACTCAGCGGAGCCGCTCAAAGAAGCCGTCCGCCTCATCAACCAGCAGGAAGCAGACCTGGTGTTCTTCACTGGTGACCTGGTAAACAATGTGGCCACCGAACTGACCGACCACCTGGACACACTCAAAGAGATCAAATCGCGTAATGGCGTCTTCTCTGTGCTGGGCAACCATGACTACGGGGACTATGTGGCCTGGGAAAGCAATGAGGCCAAAACCCGCAACCTGCAGACGCTGATAGAGTCGCATGGCAAGATGGGCTGGCAGATCCTGATGAATGAAAACCGGCTGATCGAAAAAGACGGGGAACACATTGCAGTATTGGGTGTGGAAAACTGGGGGGCCAAGGCGCGCTTTCCGAAGTATGGCAACCTGAGCAAAGCCTATAGCGGGGCTGAAAACAGCCCGTTCAAGGTGCTGCTTTCGCATGACCCTTCGCATTGGGACGCTGAGATCAACCAAAAGTACCCGGACATTGACCTGACCCTCTCCGGCCATACCCATGGCATGCAGTTTGGTGTGAATATACCCGGCCTGAAATGGAGCCCGGTGCAATACGTTTATGATCAATGGGCGGGCCTTTACAAACAAGGCAAGCAGTACCTGTACGTAAATACGGGTCTGGGTTTCCTCGGCTATCCCGGAAGAGTCGGCTTTCTGCCCGAAATCACTGTTTTCGAATTAAAGCAGGCTTAAACAGCTCATCCATTTCAAGATATGTGTACCAAACAAAACCAGCCGGCAGCTTATGCCGGCTGGTTTTGTTTGGTACATCCCCTATATACATTTTGTTATATTTTTACTCATACACTGGACTCCGCCTATACCTGATAACCCGCGTCTTCCTACACACGAATCCATCCACGCAAAGTACTTTATAAACATACTATCAAGAAATTCAGCTTTATCCGGCACCTGCTCTCCTATAAACCTTAACCTACCCCTCCCGTAAAAGCTTAGGACAGGTTAAATATGTTTTGTACTATTTAAACACAACAGACCCCGTATTTTAAGCCAAACTTAAAGTTCTTGAATCTATGAAAAAGATATTTTATTCTATAGGAGTAGTGAGTGTCATGCTGTTTGCGTCTTGTACCGAAGACAGGGGTACCACGACAGAGGTAGCCGATGCGAACAAGGATGAAACTGTGAATCCGAACCAGATCAGAGGATATGGGGAAGAACAGACAGCCGCTTCGGATATGGACACGGAGGCAGCATGGCGTCAAAACTCCGAACAGCTAGCCGGACAAATGGCAACTGACCTGAAGTTAGACACAACCGCCCGCAAACGGGTACAGCAGGTGTTGTTTGAACGGGAAAGACGCATGGGCGAACTCGAAGACCGCTATAACTATACCGAGACCAACCGCATGGGGGGCCAGGCCAACAACGACACCCGCAATGATACGAGTAAGAACCCCTCTACTAATTTGGATGCCAAACGCCCCAACAACCAGGGCAATGCCTATCGGGGCAATAGCAACATGAACGACGGCAACAATAACAACCTGCAGATGAGAGAAACGGAAATGAACTCAGAGCGTGAACGCATCCAGGCCAATACAGAAAAGGAGCTGAAAGCGATCCTGTCACCCGAGCAGTTCAAAAAATTTGAGCAAAACCGTGCTTCGTACACGGGCATGAATCCGGGCTCAGGTGTCAATCCCGTGAGCAACCCGGAAAATTAGGCTATAATTTTAAATAGCAGATAATCAGCCAAGTAGAAACCAAACTTTTCCCCTGACGTAAAAATAAACAGTACCGAAAGCCTGTAGCGCCCGTAGCTATAGGCTTTCGTCTTTTCTGCCCTACCTGTTTCATCAAAAATTAGTACCTTTAACTCCGGGACACGCCCCATTATTTAAAGTCTGGAGCTGGTATACTTTTTGCCCTGTTCCAGCGTACTGATTTTAACTTTTGCCGCTTGCTTCAGGAGTGGCGCTATGCAGCACTATGCTCCGACACCCATTGCTCTTTCTGATCACCCTGCTACTCCTGCTCTGCACGCTCCCTGCACTGGCTCAGCGCACGATCCGTGTGAGCGGTACCGTACTGAAGTCAGATAAGGTAACCCCTATACCCGGTGCCGGCATTATCAGGTATGGAACAAATTTGGCAGTAGTTTCGGATGCAGAAGGCAAATTCCTGATAGACATTGAACAGGAAGATACGCTGCTAGTACGTGCCGTTGGGTTTAAGCCTTTGCTATACCTTCCGAAGAAACTTCCTGTATCCGAGATCCGCGTCAATATTGTGCTGCAGGAAGATAGCGTGATGCTGGGCGAGGTGGAAGTCACCAGCCGCCCTTCCGAAGAACTTATACAGCGTGCCCTGCGCAACATGAAGCGCGAAGAACCCGAATATGTGAAGCGACCCGGTTACCGGCCTGAACTGGAGCCCGGGCCGCCGCCTCCGGCTCCGCCCCCTACCATACTAAACCCCATGTCGCTGCTTTATGACATGTTCTCCAAAGAGGGAAAACAGAACCAAAAACTGCAGCAGCTCCTGCTGATAGAAGAAATGAGCCGTCGCAAAAAGGAAAAGGAGGCCTATAACCGCCTGTTTAAGGACAACACGGGCTACGAGTAAAATAATTTTTGTTCGGGCTGAACAATGTGCTTTTGCGTAGGTTAGGTTAAAACCTATACCTGCTTGCACTATGAAGATCGGTTACCCCTGCATCAATCAAACCTTAGATTGCTCCTCTTCCAGAACCTTTCGCCTTGCTTCTTATTCCGAAGAAAGACTGGTGGAGACAGTAAAGCAAAACCTGGCTTGCCTGGGACGCATCCTGGAATACAATGTGCAACATGGGTTGCTGTTCTTCCGGCTTACCTCTGATCTGGTACCCTTTGCGTCGCATGCCATCAATACCTACAACTGGCAGGACCATTTTAAACCAACGCTGCGCCAACTGGGAGACTACATCCGGAGCCACAACATGCGTATCTCCATGCACCCCGACCAGTTTGTGGTGCTGAACTCTCCGAACGCAAACACAGTGAAGAACAGCATTGCCGAACTGGTATACCAGGGCACCATTCTGGACCTGATGGGGCTGGATGCCACAGCCAAGCTGCAGATCCACGGCGGTGGTGCTTATGGCGATAAGGAATCCGCTATCCATCGTTTTGCAGAGGTATACCACACCATGTTGCCTGAGGAAGTCAAAGCCCGGCTCTGTGTCGAAAACGATGACCGCACTTACAGCCTCACCGACTGCCTGGTGCTGCATGAACTGACCGGGATGCCTGTCATTTTTGATAACCTGCACCACGAGTGCGTGAACAATGGCGAACCGATGCGGGAAGCGGTATTATTGGCAGCACAAACCTGGCAGCCGGAGCGCGACGACATCCTGATGATGGACTACAGCGCGCAATCGCCGGGAGAGCGCAAAGGCAAGCACGTGCAAAGTATAGAGGAGCAGCTCTTCCACGATTTTCTGGCAGAAACGGAAGGCCTGGACATGGACATCATGCTGGAAATAAAAGACAAAGAGGAAAGCGCTCTCAAAGCTGTTGCAGTTGCCCGCTCTCTTGGCCGGATCTGAAACAGCGAAAGGCTTACCCCGCTACCAGGTGATAGAGAAACTGGGTGGCTTCCCAAATGGCCCAAAGCAGCAGGATCAACAAAACCACAAGGCCGATCACCACACCGATCACGATGCCCTTGCCGCTCCCCTGGTACTTGCCTTCGTCGTAATGTGCCCGTAGCAGGCGTACATTCCGCTCATTTGCTTTGAAGGCAAAGTCAAAGATATTCCCCAGTATCGGTATACTGCCGATCAGCACGTCTATACCTACATTGAGCAGCATGAGTGCGACCAGCTTCCCACTGGCACCATGACGGGCCATCGTCAGAATAAGCATGGCCGATACACCAAAGGAGGCAACATCACCCACTACCGGGAGGAGGCCCAGGATGGGGTCGAGGCCAAAACGCCAGTTGGTGCCCGGCAAGCGAAACTGGTTGTCCATTAGCTTCGTTACCTGGTCCACCCACTTCAGCTTTTCACTGCGCGGGGTGCGGCTATAATGTGTATGTAGTTCTGCCATAGGTGCCTATACGCAACCAATTGCTAAAAGTAGCGCCAGCACAACCGCTTGCTCCGATCGCCTGCCGGTTATATGGTTTCGGGGACCGGCCACTTCATCTTATCAATCTGCCATTCTCCGCTTTGCCACTTTGTTATTTTTGGGCTTGTAAGAATTCTTCTTCCACTTTTTGTTCACTTTGTCAGGGCGGCCATTGATATAGCGCATGCTACCGTAGTCATCTACCACGATGGCATGTTTGCTGCGACTTAAAGGCGAGCAGGAGGTAACAGTTCCTG
>NZ_JSYF01000608.1:0-1966 GCF_054824225.1 Pontibacter sp. HJ8 | reverse complement strand
CTTGCCAAGATCATTTTTTATCTCCTTAAAAATATTGAGTAGCGAAGGCGGAACTCGCACCTCATCTCTCACCGAAAAAGCCAATCCGTTGGCCTGATTGGGGCCATGATAGGGGTCCTGGCCTAAAATAACTACCTTTACTTCCTCGAAGGGACACATCTCAAAAGCATTGAAAATCTGGTTACCTGGTGGGTAAACTTTTTGGGAGGCGTACTCGTCTTTAACAAAAGACACAAGCTTTTTGAAATATGGCTTTTCAAATTCGTCTTGTAGCACATTTTGCCAGCTTTCTTCTATCTTTACATTCATGAGTTTGTGTGGGTAGTTGTTTTAGAATCCGGAAAATCTGTTTCAGGACCTTGGATAGCTATACCGGAAACAGTTTCTAATTATACAAAAAACTCTGTAACATGGATACAAAAACTACAGAAGGTGTAAAAGTAACGGTCACGACCAACTACCTTCCAGATTATTCCAGTCCGGTACAGCAGCACTATGTATTTGCCTACAAGATCAGTATAGAAAATAACAGTGAGTTTACTGTGAAGTTGCTTCGGCGTCACTGGTTCATACACGATGCCACCGGTGTCGTACGCGAAGTGGAAGGTGAAGGTGTGGTAGGCCAGCAACCGGTGCTGGAGCCGGGCGACTCGCATGAGTATGTGTCGGGCTGCAACCTGAAAACCGGCTTGGGAAAGATGCGTGGCACGTATTTGATGGAGCGCATGGTAGACGGCAAGCAATTTAAGGTCACTATACCTGAGTTCACTCTCGTTGTACCGTATAAGCTGAATTAATTTGATGGTTGATTGCTGAATTGTTGATTCGGCTATACCTGATTTTAATTGTTAATTCGGCTATACCTAAAATCTAAGTTTGTGAGCCAAATTGTTTCTCTAATCTTTTCCAATCACATGTATTGAGAAAACATTTTAGCCATCAAACAATTTAACAATTCATCTAATTTAACCACCCAATAGATTGCTCCCCTTCCACCTGGCTGCTCATTACCTGCTTTACAGGGCAAAGTCTTTTAAACTACACGGGATACACTCCCCATTTGTATTTGATCTATACCAGCGTGTTATACTCCACGAGGGAAACTACTATGCCTACCCGAAAGTAGAGGCGCTGCGGGAGGAGCTGCAGGAAGATGAGCGCACCCTTCTGGTAACAGACTTTGGAGCGGGGCCCAAAGCGGGGTTAAAGAAGGAGCGCAAAATCAGTTATATCGCCCGTACGTCAGCTAAACCCGCTAAATACGGCCAGCTGCTGTTCCGTCTGGTAAGTCATTTTCAGCCAAAGGTTATTTTTGACCTGGGTACTTCGCTCGGCATTACCACTTCCTACCTGGCCGAAGCTAACGTGCAAGCGACTGTCTATACTTTCGAAGGCTGCCCTGCCATTGCTGGCGAAGCGCAGGCCAATTTCACAAAGCTTGGACTGAAGAATGTGCACGCGGTTGTAGGTAACCTGGACGAAACGCTGCCAGGGCAATTGGAACAGATACAGCAGCTGGATTTTGTCTTTTTTGATGGGAACCACCGCTACGAGCCGACCATGCGCTACTTTGAGGCTTGCCTGGCCAAACACCACGAACACAGCGTTTTTGTGATCGATGATCTATATTGGTCCTCTGAAATGAAGCGTGCCTGGCAGGAAATAAAGCATCACCCGCAGGTACTTCAGACGATAGATCTGTTCTATGTAGGATTAGTATTCTTCAGAAAGTCGCAGCCGAAAGAGAATTTTACGCTTCTGTTTTAAAGGGATACAGGGCTCTTAACCAACAGCTAGAGTTAAGAGCTTGTCTTACAGGGTAGCAAACACGAGAATCTCGAATCAGAGAAGTTAGATTTAGCTCCAGGCTAAGCAACTAGCGGGATTTGCTGTACCGGTTCCAACTGCCCCACCTTATCCAAGGCGGGGAGCCTGCTCTTGCTACGTCTCCAGTTGTTGTTTCATA
>NZ_JSYF01000607.1:0-2583 GCF_054824225.1 Pontibacter sp. HJ8 | reverse complement strand
CGGACGCTACTACTGCATCATAACTCCTTGAGCTGCTTCCTGAGTGTATAACAGGAAAATTTAAATCATAAATGAGTCGGCATCGAAGATGGACTAGCTATAGATTTTATGCGGTGCCAGTCTTCAAAAAACAGGCGTCTCTTCCTTGTAAGTGCTGAACAAGGGCAGCTTGATGGTGAACTTTGAATACTCTCCCTCCTGCGTCTCCACTTCCAACTCGCCTCCATGCCCCTTGGTGATGATGTCGTAACTGATAGATAAACCCAGGCCTGTGCCCTCACCAGTTGGCTTGGTAGTGAAGAAAGGCTGGAAGATCTTTCCTAGTATTTGTTGAGGTATGCCCATACCATTATCCTTTACTGATATCTCTACTGCATTTTTTAATTTCCTAGTAGTTACTTCCAACATTGGCTCAAATGCGTCCCTTAGTTGTTTCTTCTTCTCTACAATGGAGTAGAAAGCATTATTGTAAAGGTTAAGCAGGACCCTTCCCATCTCTTCGGGAGCCACCTCCACTTTGCCTATGCTGTCATCGAAGCAAATTATAAACTTAACATTGAATGTTCTGTCCTTCGCCCTTATGGCATGGTAACTTAGGCGGAGGTACTCGTCGGCCAAATTATTGATTTCAATGAGTTCTTTGTGGTCGGTGCCTATCCTTGAGTGCTGCAACATTCCCTTGACAATGCCACCGGCACGCCTTCCATGTTGATGTATTCTTACTTCATTTGCCTTGATATCCCTGGCCAGTGCGATAGCACCTTCTGTGGCTCCTTTATTTAACTCCTGTAACATTTCTTCTATCAATTCCTGGTTAGCCTCTGAGAAATTATTTACAAAGTTGAGTGGGTTCTGGATTTCGTGGGCGATACCGGCGGTGAGTTCACCAAGTGAAGCCATTTTCTCCTTATGAATCAGCTGTGCTTGCGTGGCTTTCAGTTCCTGCACCGTATTCTGTAGGGTATCATTGGTGGCAGCCAAGGTAAGGTTGGCCCTCCTTAGCTTTTTTGTCGTCCTGGATAGGTGTTTAACCATTTTATTAAACGATTTGCCTAACTCTCCAATCTCATCCCCGGAATCAGTCTTTACTCTTGTACTAAAGTCTCCTTCTCCTACTCGTATGGCGGCGTTACGCAAGGCCAGCACCGGGTCAGAAATGTTTTTAGATAGCCAGAATCCGATAACGATGCCTATACTGAACACTATGCCGCTAACCAAAAGCGAGGTGATCTTGATTCGCTCCTTACTAGAGTTTATCGCATCGGTAGAGAAACCTAACAGTATGGCACCATTCATCATGGAGCTTGCAAAAGGAGAGCGCTTAACTATGATTGTTTCATCTGTTACAGCAGTAGAGCCATAGGTGTTATTCTCAGGGTAAGTTTTAAACAGCTTTTCGCTGATGGTATATGACGTATGGGTATCATTCCAGATCGTATCTGTTTGCAGCATACTAATGAACTCCAGCCGCGGATCACCTTTCACGAACTCCAAAGCGGTTTGAACACCCTCAAAATTCTGCTCTGTAATAGCTATTTTGACACCTAATGAAACCGTGTTGGCTAAGTTCTGTACTTCGTTGTTATAATTATGCAAAAGGAGCTTTGCCTGCTGGTCGGGGAAGTAAAACAGCGTGAAGAAAGAGAACATTAATACGATAGTAGCAACTGTGAGCCATATTTTGGTTTTCAAGGTCATGGTCATCTGCCACTTCTTTCTATTTTTATTCTATATGTATAAGCGTCATACTTGCCACCTGTATGCCTAAATAGTTTCTTTCCTGTCAATTGTGAGTCTCCTCACGTTGGGTGAACTGACAGCTTTGTTAGTGATACCGATTGAGCCAGGGTTATGAGAGACAAATTCTTCCAATTCAGTAACAGAGTTGAAGAAATACGGAGCGGATGCCTTTCCTTGGAAGACCAGGGCAAGCCAATGTTTGTTTAACTCGTCTGGTTTCATGTCAAACACAACTTTGCAGATTGTTGCTCCAAGTGTATTGTTGGTTTTGATCAATGCGATCACGACTTTCGTTCCATTGCTCCAACGCTGCTTTTCCCCCATAAGCACTGACTGTAATTCATTGAAAGACAAAGCGGCAGGCGCCCCGTCTTGATTGGCAATAGCAGCAAGAGTATCTTGAGCACGTGCCTGCGGTGCCGTTAACAAGATCAGCAACAAGACCAGAAGTCCGGCCATGTTATACTTGAGGATTTTATATATATTTTCCATTAGAAACCAATGGCGAATTGGGTTGATACTGTATTCACAGGCGAAAACATCTCTGAACGATGGTGTTGGTACTCTAATTTGATAACAGCAAGATAATTTATTTGGTACCTTATTCCTGCCAAATAGGAAGACGTGTTATTCTTATGAAATCCCAATTCCCCTTCCTGAAAACGGAGGTTATCATAGCGTATATAAGGTATTATCTTTTCAGTAGCTTTATAACCTGCATAGATATAGGAAGATAGGGATTTGCGCGTGCCGGTGGAGTCTGTATGGGTGACTCCAGCCATACTTTCAACCAACAACTCAACATTATTGCCAAAGCTGGCAATAGAAGCGGTCACTAAGTTT
>NZ_JSYF01000606.1:0-630 GCF_054824225.1 Pontibacter sp. HJ8 | reverse complement strand
AGTACAGAAACGTAACCATATGAGTGGCTTCCGGTGTACCTGAAAAGAAATCAAAAATACGTTCGGCACTTTGTATGTTGGTTACCGGGTCTGGCTTCTGAGAATGTATCAGATCCGGAAATTTCATGGCATCACGAATAAAGAAGATCTTCAGGTTGTTGCCTACCAGGTCCCAGTTACCGTCTTCGGTATAGAACTTGACAGCAAAGCCGCGCGGGTCACGCAATGTTTCCGGGGAGCCCGCCGGATGGCCTACGGTCGAGAAACGTACGAAAGTGGGTGTTTCTTTACCTTTCCGGAACACTTTGGCGCGGGTATACTTCTCAATTGGGTCGTTGCCCACCATACCATACGACACAAACACGCCATGGGCACCCGTACCTCGGGCGTGCACCACTCGCTCTGGCACGCGCTCCCGGTCAAAGTGTGATATCTTTTCTATAAAGTGGTAATTCTCCATGGTTGCCGGGCCACTGCTACCAACTGTTCGGATGTTCTGGTTGTCAGTGACAGGATGCCCTTGCCGGGTGGTGAGGATGTTATCTTTGCTGGCGTTCCTGGATTTTTGGGCCTTGCCATACTTAGGCTTGCCTTGCCCGTTGCCTTTCATGTTCTCTTTGTCTTTCATGA